>JAVHRJ010000418.1:0-2574 GCA_036171595.1 Bacteroidales bacterium | reverse complement strand
TTTTGTGCAAAATCGTTGACGAAGAAAAAAAGGACGAAGATGTTTTAGATTTTCAAGTTAAGGAAGATGAAGAATACGAGTATCTAATTGACCGCCTTCAAGCCCTTTATCAAAAAGGAATGGCAAAATTAAAAGAAGAGATTGTTTATTATTCGGAAGTTGAAATACACGAAATTATTAAGCTCTATCCGGTATTAACACCGATTGAAAAAGTAGAAGAAATTTTTAGAGAACTAAAATATTATACGAACAATGAGTTTGCATTTAAAGAAGTTCACAATAAAAAGCTTTTTCAGCAGAATGCACGTGTATTAGTTGAAGTAATAAAACTTATTCAAAATTATCAGTTCCGTTTCACAAGCAAACAGCAGGTGCTTGGTGATTTCTTCGAATTAATGGTAAATCACGGGGTTAAACAATCCGAAGGACAATTTTTTACTCCAATTCCAATTGTCAGATATATAATTTTATCTCTTGGTTTTGAAAACATCATCAATAGGAAAATAAAAAATGACGACATTGAATTTCTCCCTAAAATTCTTGATTACGCTTGTGGTGCAGGACACTTTTTAACTGAAAGTATTGAAGAGTTACAGCAGGTTTTAAAACGAATTGATGAAAAAGAATTGACAGTTGAAGTAAAAAAGAATTTTCGTAAATATATTAAAGGAACTGAATGGGCAGCAGATTATATTTTTGGCATTGAAAAAGATTACCGTCTTGCCCGCACTTCTCAAATTGCTTGTTATATAAACGGTGATGGTGATGCAAATATAATTTTTGGTGATGGCTTGGAAGAACATAACAGATTAAGTTTAGATGAAAAGAAATTTGATATTGTAATTGCAAATCCGCCCTATTCTGTTGATGCATTCAGAAACTATTTGAATGTTGGAAGAACACATTACGAATTATTTGAATCATTAACAGAAAGAAGCAAAGAAATAGAAGTGCTATTTATTGAGCGCACAAAACAAGTTCTAACAGATGGCGGACTTGCCGGAATAATTCTGCCTTCATCCATATTGAGCAATACCGGACTTTATTCAAAAGCAAGAGAAATATTATTAAAGCATTTTGAAATTAAAGGTATAACAGAGTTGGGAAGTAAAACATTTATTGCAACAGGAACCACTACCGTAATTTTGTTTTTAAAACGCAGATGCGATGACTTTTATAAAGACCGCAAATATATTGCTGACGATTTATTCAATAATGTGAAGTACGCCATTAATCAAAGATATATAAGCGAAGAAATATTTTTAAAAATGTTTACAGAGCACAGAAATTTAAATCTTGATGATTATAAAAGATTCCTAATTGTTGAAACAAGCGAATCGCTTGCAAAAACAGAAATGTTTAAAGAATACAGAAATTCCTTTGATAACAGCACCGAGTATAAACAATTGCAAACCAAAAATTATTTTAAAAACTATTCAAAAGAGGAAAAAGAAAAAGAAATTTCAAAACGGTTTTACGAGTATTGCAAAGAAAAGGAAAAAGAAAAATTTTTGTATTTCATGCTTTGCCTTGGCGATGGCAATATGAACCCTGATACGATTAATGATTACTACAAACACCAGCAAACCGTTATTGTTAAAACAGGTAAGGAAATAGAAGAACAAAAAGAATATCTCGGCTATGAATTTATTGGACGCAAAGGACAGGAAGGAATAAAAATAGATAGTTACGGCGGAAAAATGTTTGATGAAACAAATTACGAAAATCCTGCAAAAGCAAATTCATACATCAGAAAGGCGATGCATGGGGCTACTATTGGCAACATAAATCCTGAACAGAAAAATAATATAAACTTATTTAACCTTGTTGATTTGATTGATTTTAATAGGGTGGAGTTTGAAAAGATAATTAAAACAGTTTCAGATAAAAAACATGAAATTGTAAGTAAATGGGAAACTGTTAAATTAGGCAGTATCGTTGATTTGGTTATGGGTCAATCACCTGAATCTAATTTTTATAATAATCAAAAAGATGGACTTCCATTCTATCAAGGGAAAAAAGATTTTGGCAAGAAATATTTGAATGAACCAAATGTATGGACATCTCAAATAACAAGAGAAGCAATTAAAAACGATATTCTAATAAGTGTCCGTGCCCCTGTTGGTGATGTTAATCTTAACCCATTTGAGAAAATTTGTATTGGACGCGGTTTAGGAGCAATTAGAAGCAAAAAAGGAATTAATAATTTTTATCTTTTTCATTTACTAAACCAAAATAAGGAAATCATTGGAGGAAAACAAGGACTTGGTTTTGATTCAGTAAATAAGGATGAATTAGCAAATACATCAATCCCTTTGCCTCCAAAGGATATTCAAGATATAATCGTTAATGAGTTTGAAAGTATAGATAAAAGAGAAATAGTAAATTCTGCAAAAATTGAAAATCTAAATTCCGAGATATTTGAGGAATTGCAAAGTTCAATTCATGGGAAAAACAAAGTTAAACTTGATAATATCTGCACAATACAAAGCGGTGGCACACCCAAAAGAGAGATTTCAGAATACTGGAATGGTACTGTAAATTGGTTGCGTTCTGAAGTCTGCCAAAACTGTT
>JAVHRJ010000417.1:0-2579 GCA_036171595.1 Bacteroidales bacterium | reverse complement strand
GCACACTAACAAAAATATCTAGCATAATTCCAATATTAACAAGCATTGTCATTTCACTGCCAACAGCTAAAGACAAAATAAAAACGCCATTTTCAAGTACTAAATAGCCCATTACATGAGTTAGAATTTTGCGGCGCGATACAATAATATATATGCCTGTAAAAAGAGTAGACAGTGCAACTATAAAAAATATTTTATCTAATTTCGAATCATTAATACTATTCACTAATAGAATGGTGAATACAATAATCATGGTTGTAATAATTAACGATATAAAACTAGGTAAATAAGGTTCTGCTTCACGGGTGATTTTGTTATGTTTTAAAATATAATTTAAAAATAGAGGTATTGCTAACGATTTAAAAAAAATGGTTTCCAAAAGAATTAATACAAGATTAAGTGTATTGATTTCATTCAACTGAATAAATACTACAACAAATAATAACAAACCCTGAAATGCCAATACTTTTATGTAAGTTAACATACGATTGGCAATAGACATATAGAATAGGGTTATAAGAAATGTAATAAGCAATACATGTGTCATTTTGTTATTTTTTAAAGGTTAAATAATTTTTCCTAAAATCATTAGTACACCAAAAAATATAAGTAAACTTACTGAGGTGAGTGCAAAAATAAACTGTGTGTTATGCGTCATTCTAAAGCGTGCAATAAATGATTCGATTAAACCTATACTGATAGCCATGAGAAATTGAATGGCAAAAAATAAGGGAATAGAATATTCATAAGGAACCATACCAATAAATAGATTTACAACAAGTGCTCCATAAATGGCGAATTTTAAATATCCTGCAATAAATATTAAACCCAGATCGAAGCCACTATTATCTAATATCATCACTTCGTGTATCATAGTTAATTCAAGATGTGTTTTTGGATCATCAATAGGCATACGGCTATTTTCAATCATGGCAAGCATTACCAATACAAAAGTTGCAAGGGTAGTAAGAGCATAGCTTATATATGAACCAAGATGTAAGGTTGAAAAAATTTCTTTAAATGAAGTATGACCAGTAAGTAAAGCTAATGAACCCATTAAAACAAAAAAAGCAGGTTCTGCAAACATGGAATAAAGTGCTTCACGACTTGCGCCCATTCCTTCAAAGCTACTACCTGTATCCATTGCAGCAATTATACTAAAAAACTTACCTAATGCAAGTATATATGCAAAGAAAATAAAATCACCATTAAAACTAATGATTCCTTTTGATTGCCCAAAAGGAATCATTAGCATTGCTAATATAATAGAAGCAAAATAAATGGTGGGTGCAATCTGAAATACAAAACTTGTTGTTTTACTATAAACAGCATCTTTTTTAAAAAGACGTATTACATCTTTGATAGGCTGGAAAATGCCTGGACCTTTACGACCTGATGCTATACTTTTAGTACGAATAATAATACCCGTAAAAAAAAGTGATGCAATAAGTATTAAAAATAAACTTAACATAATTATAATTGTTTTAAGAAGTCAATAAAAACAGTGATTTTTTGAAATACTAATGGAATACAAATTACTAATATTATAAAAACAATTCCATATAGAATATAAAAATGCAATTTGCCATTTTGTAGAAATAAGAAACGATTTAAAAACGATTTTATAACTTTTATAGGTTCATCTATTAACCATTTTTCAATCTTATCATAAGGATGTGTTTCGTAATGCCCTTTTGTTGGGAATATTCCTTCAATTTCAATTTCTTTTTTAGGTAATAAAAGGATTGGCTTAAATAGTTTGCTATATGATCTTACAAATGAACTAGCTGTATATTGCAATTTTGCTGTTGGTGCAATATATGCGCAACCCCAAGTTAACTCGGAAGTTACAACTCGGTTTTTTAATAATAGTTTTTTTAATGCTGAAATAAAAATGACGAAAGCTATTAGTCCCCATGCTGCCCAACTGATAGACTGCAATGCTTCTAATGCTTTTCCCTGAAAAGGAATAAAAGCTACTTGGTTAATACTAGTAAATAAATTAACAGGTTTTATAAGAATATTTAAGAATAATTGTGGCATTAATCCAATAGAAATAATAAAAAAAGCAATTATATATAATGGCAATAATTGAAAAAAAGAAACTTCTTTTATTGGGTGAGAAAATTCGTGTCTGGCATTTCCTAGAAATACAATTCCAAATGCTTTGGTAAAGCATAATAATGCTAATCCCCCAATTAACACTAAACCAAGAATAGAAAAAATGCAAGCAAATATAGAAATTGTTATTGTATCTTTTGTCCAATAATATAAACCATTGTAAATAATAAACTCAGAAATAAAACCATTAAAAGGCGGGAGTCCACAAATAGCTAAAGCTGCAATTAAGAATAGAGTTGCAGTTTGTGGCATTTTTTTAATTAAACCACCTAACTTTTCTATATCTAAAGTATGTGTTGCTTGATACACGTTGCCAGCAGTATAAAATAAAAGTGATTTAAAAAGAGCGTGATTTAAGGTGTGTAGCAAAGCACCTGCAAAACCTAATGAAGCAAGAATGATATTATTTGACCCCAATCCAATACAACCAATACCTATTCCTATACCGATAATACCAA
>JAVHRJ010000416.1:0-2592 GCA_036171595.1 Bacteroidales bacterium | reverse complement strand
TTTATAATCATGATTATTTTATATAAACCTTTGAAATTTTAGCACTTTTATTGGGCTGTAATGTTTACTTTTGTTATTCCGTCTAAATTATATGCTACAACTTTGCTGGTACTTGAGTTTGCGGTTCTTCTTCTATCTTTGTTAAGTTAAATGCTAACTTTGTTTGTGTTTTAAAAGGTTCAATTCTTTTTTCTGCAAGTTCAATATATTCTTTGCTTATATCATATCCTACATAGTTTCTTTCTGATTTTAAAGCAGATATCGCTGTTGTTCCACTACCTATAAAAGGGTCAAGTATTATATCGTGTTTAAATGAATAAAGTTGAATTAATCGAAAAGGCAATTCTTCTGGAAATGGTGCTGGATGCCCAATTCGTCTTGCGCTTTCTGCATTCATTGTCCATATAGACTTTGTACACTCCATAAACTGTTCCTTTGAAATAGTATTTTCTTTATTATCTTTTTCTCTTTTGTAATCTCCTTTTGAAAACACTAAAATATATTCATGAACATCTCTTAGAATTGGATTAGCTGCACTTTGCCAACTACCCCAGGCAGTTGAGGGACTTGCACTTGCTGCTTTATTCCAAATAATTTCTCCACGCATGTTATATCCAATGTTAAGCATAATTTTAAAAATGAATTTCCTTTTCAAAAATCTTTGGTAGCGAATCAATGATTTGAAATACTTTATGAGATTGAGTATTGAATTTTACTTTTCTTAACCATCCTTCTTTATCAAAACTCTGTTCAAAATACGCATAAGTAAATTGAGAGTGAACATTTGGACTTACTACAAGTATGTTTTTTAAATGATTTCCTATTGATGGGTCAATGTGATGTGTTTCAAAATAAGGTTTCCCATTTCTCATCAGAAAAGTAAAACCAGATACTTGACATTTCCCATCATAAAGTCCTAATAAAATTTTCTTTATTGAAGTAGGAACATTTTCATTGACTCTTGATTTCGGAACTTCTTTAGATTTTCGTTCTGAAATTTCTTTGTTGGACAACCTTATGAATTCACTTTTCAATACTTCTTTGGAATTTCTGTTCGTTATTAGTGATAGTTGATTTAAAAATTTATCGGTTTCCTTTTCATCTATGCTTTTTTCAATTTTAGTTTCTAAAACCAAAACTTGCTTTTCAAAAATTCTTTCAGGGATTATTTTGAACAGGTCATCGTCTAATAATTGAATAACTAATTCATCACCATCTTTGATTTTATTTTTTGTGTAGAATTCCTTTAGCCCTCCAATTCTGCATTCACGACTACTACTGTTATATGGAGTAAAACTTTTAGCTTCTCCTTTCCCTGTTTCATTTAGTAAAAAAATCTTTGTGGAAGTTTTAGGAAATAAATCAATAAGAGAAACTGGTATAGCTAAAAGCCCTTTGTCAATTCTGCTTTTAGTTGTTTTTATGGTTATATAATCAAATGGTATTTTACTTTTAATTTTTTTCATATGTATAATTATTTTTTGTCAAAAACCCCTTTATATCGGCTTCACAAAAACATTCAAATTCAAAATCTTTTTCAAATTCAACTTCACCATATACTGAATGAAGCATGTTTAGTATTACTTCATTATCCACTTCTTGTTTTGAATGCAATTCCTTCCAATACCTTATTCCTTCATCAAGGTATTTCCAAATAGTTTCATCAATATTATCGTTATTGAAGTGTAGTGGAATTTTATTCGAATACCAATTTATTACAATAAACTCATCATTAAAATGTGCCGTAGATATACTGCCGTCCTCAATAACAACAACAGTTTGTTCAACATCATCAAGTACTGCGTATTTTATTTTGGGAGCATATTTACTAAATAAATGGATATTTTTAAAAGGAATTTCAGATTGAAATAGTGCATTTAAGCAATTGGTAAATGAGGGATTATTTAAAATTTGACTGTCTTCTTTTAATGATATTCCGGTTTCGCCAATTTTTATATCAAAAGGATATTTAGATTTTACTTTAGCGCCAAGCCAAACAATATCTCCATCAAGTTTTAATTTTTCGAAAAGAAGTTTTCCTAGTTTTAATCCATTTTCAATAATATCCTTATGAATGATTAAACTATCGAGTTCTTCGATTTTTTGAACTTCCAAATTACATTCACTAATATTCTTGCAATATTTTCTGATAAAGTCCAAATATGTTTTTACATCAATAAAATTTTCTGTGAATGTCAATTTATATTTTGAAAGTATGTAACCTAAAATTACACTAAGTTCTCTTAAAATAGTTTTTATGTCAGCCATAGATTTTTTATAATTGGAATTTAATGTGAAATGAATATCACAAATGTAAATTAATATTAAAGAATAATAAAGAAAATCTTTTAGAAAAGTTGCATTTACTAATTGAATTTATTTGATGAAATTTTTCAAAAGCAAATCAAAAATTTAAAAACTCATGAAACTTTATTATCAATATACACCTCTAATATTTTTGCATTTTTAATAGGTTGCAATATTAGTTCTTTTAATTCTGCAGGAATTAATATTGTTTCACCTTTTTTAAAATCTTTTTTCATATTGTTATTGTAACCAATCGTTAATTCGCCCTCTAAACACATATATATA
>JAVHRJ010000415.1:6600-13045 GCA_036171595.1 Bacteroidales bacterium | reverse complement strand
TCTTCGTGGCTTAATTGATCTTTTAACTTTTTCATTTTTTAAAGTTTTTAAATTAATACTTTAGTTAATTACGACTTCCATTTGGTACCTTTGTTAGTCGGTATAAACATAATACATAAAAATGCACAAAAAACCAAATGGTCAAAATATCTAATAAGCGGTCGTATTTAATAAATGAGTGGTATAAAAACATAAATGAGTGGTAATTTTAGTTTTCAAAAATTTTACGTAATATTATTAATTTTCGTCGCGAAACCTTTATTTCTATATTATTTGTTAAAATTATTTTTCTGTTTTGTAAATTAATTTGTTTGATGCAAATTGTGTTTATTATTGTTTGGCGATTTATTCTAACAAAACCAAATTGCTCAAGCTCTGCCTCATAATTTTTTAAAAGTTTTGTTTGTCTTGAAATTATTTTATTTTCCTCATTATGTATATTACAAATGTAACCATTGCATGTAATGTATGCAATATCTTTTAATGAAATTGCTTTTAGCTTTTTGTTACACTTAATAAAATGTATTGGTTCATCGTTGAAATTTGCCATAATTATAATTTTTGATTAATTATAACAAGTTGATTAATCAAAAACATGTAACATACACGTATGTAGCGTGTTATACGAGGGGGGGGGTAAATCCTATTTTCATAATAAATATTTTTAATGTTTGGTTAATAAAATTTACCAAAGGTATAAAACAAATTGTAGAATTAAAAAAATCATTGATAAAAATTAATTTTTACAACAAGAATTAGCATATATTAAGAATTAATAAATAGGATTTTAGTTTTTTAAAACTTTTTTGAATTCGGTTTGATATAAATCGGCAATATTTTTCCAACCAAATTGTTTTGTAAATTGTTTTGCAGCTTCTTGAGCTCTAAAATTTTTAGATAAATATTGTTCAAAATAAAACTTTTGTAGCTGATTAGCAATTTCGTTATAATTGCCCTGCTCTATTAAAACACCGTTTTTACAACATTCGAGCATTTCTTTATTTCCACTAACTGGCGTGGCAATTAAAAAAACACCAGCGGCTAAAGCTTCAATATTAGCAATAGACATACCTTCGGCAAGTGATGGGGTAATTATTGTGTGCGATTTGTTATATATTTTGTTTACTTGCTCCTGCGGAATCCAACCAGTAAATGTTGTATTTAGCAAATTGTTTTTATCAACAAATTTTTCCATTTTATTTCTTAATGGGCCATCTCCTACCATTAATAATTTAAAAGGAATATCCATTCGCTTAAGTTTTTTTAATGCTTTTAGTAATGTAAAAGGGTCTTTTTGTTGAACAAATCTACCAACAAAAATTACAGTAAATGGTTCGTTTTCTCTTTCGCTAGTAATACTTTCGAATAACTCTACACCATTAGGAATTACAATATTTTTGTGCAATAATTTTTTACCAAGAAATTTATCAATGTTTTGTTTCATAAATTCTGTTTGCACAAAATTACGAGAAGCTTGTTTGCATATTGTTTTTATAACAAATTGCAAAATTAAGTGGAAGAAAAACATTTGTCGTTTGTAAAACCACGGAATATCGTGTCCGTGCGATAAAACGCAATATGGAAGATTAAATTCTTTTTTTATTTTTAACGCAACATATCCACCCGGTATCGAAAAATTTGCAAGACAAATATCGAATTTATTTGTTTTTAAATATTTTTTTAGAAATTCTGAAGATTTTTTAATCCACGAATACATTTCAATTGGATTAGAATGAAATAAATGTTTCCGTTTTGATTTAAGTCGAAAAATTTCTAAGTTTTTATATGAGTTATCATATTCGGGCAAATTGTTATACCAAGTTGTAACAACAACTACAATATTACCATTTTGAGCAAAATTTTGTGAAAGATTTTTTGTTATGTTGCCGGCTCCGCCTCCTAATGGAGGATATTCATAATTAAGAACAAGAATTTTCATTGCTTAAATATTTATTTTGCTTTCAACAATATATAATGGACGTCCTTTAACTTCGTCGTATATACGACCAATATACTCGGCTACAACCCATATTAAAACAAATAAAAATCCTATTAAAATATAATTAACAACAGCAAGCCATTCTAAAAGTTTATAAAATTGTTCATCAAAAAAGAATCTAATTGCAAGATAAAGTAAAAACAAAAAACCTGTAATAATAATAAACACACCCAAAATAAGTCCTATTCTTAAAGGAAATAGCGAAAAATTAAGAATCCCTGTCATTGCAAAGCGAGTCATTTTTATTAGACCAAAACTTGTGCTACCTCTTAATCTTTCAGGTCTATCGTAATCAACAATATCATAACTAAAACCAAGCCATGGTACCATTCCTCTAAGATATCTACTTTTTTCTTTCATTTGGCGAAGTTCAATGGCAACTGATTTATCGATGAGCCTAAAATCGCCAATATTTCCCATTATTTTAATTTCGCTTGCTTTATATAGCAGTTTGTAATAATATTTTGCAGTAATTCGTTTAAAAAATTTATCGTGACGAAAAGAACGGCGTCCATAAATAATTTTTTTCCCCTCGAGCCATTTTTCTACCATCAATAAAATTGTTTCTGGTGGATCTTGAAAATCGCAATCCATTGTAACAACACAATCGCCTTGTGCAATATCTAGCCCAGCAGTTAGTGCAGCTTGATGTCCAAAATTTCGAGTAAAAGATAAAACTTTTACATTATTATTTTTTTCGGCCAATTGGCGTAAAATTGATAAGGAATTGTCTTCGCTTCCATCGTTAACAAAAATAATTTCTGGTATTGCATTTAACTGTTCAATAACACCAATTATAGCATTGTACATAGGTTCAATGTTTAGTGCTTCGTTATAAATTGGAAGAACAATTGATATTATTTTACCAGAAATATTTAAATTCATAGTGTAAAGTTAAACCAATTAGCAGATTATTAAAAAATATTTTTTTAATAATCAAAAATAAAATAATTTACCTATTCTATTCGAGGTAATGCAATTAAATCGTCAACAATAAAAGCTTGTGGATAGTTTGATTGAATAATTTTAAAAGCTTTAAATGCTTCGTTTCGGTTTCGAAAATCGCCTACTCTAACTTTAAAATATGGTGCTTCGTAAACCAAATATGAATCGTAATCGGTAAATTCGTTATTTAAATTGTTTCGAATTTTATTTGCAATACTTTTTGCATCGGAGCCTGAGCCAAAATAAACTTGAACCCTATACCCTGGAAATCCTTTTGCCTTTTGATTTATATCAATATGTTTTGCAACAATTGCCTCAATTCGTGGCTCTTGTTTAATTGTTACCTTACCCCATCCAGCTTTATTCTCTTTTAAACTTGAAAATATTTTAGGTTGACAGTAACCGTTAAGTGAAAATAATATTATAACAAAATATAAAATAATTCTCATCTTATTTTAAATTACGAAAACTAAGAACAGGAATTGGTGAGTGATTAACCATTTGCTGAGCATTTGGACCAAGCCAAAACGCTACATTATTTGGTTGCTCGGTCATTATTACAATAAGCTCCGAATTTACTTTATTTGCATATTCAATTGTTTGGTCGATAATATTTGAACCAACTAATATGTTTTTATTATATTTAACTTTCTTTTCTTTTAGATATTCTTCTACTTGAGAACAATATGAATTTAATTTTGATTTAATATCAGATGAGCTAAGTTCCGAAACTCCCAAAATATTAACAGTTGCATTAAAAGCTAAAGCTAATTCCGTAACAAAAGGCACTTTTTGTCGCGATTCAACAGATAAATCGATAGGCATTACAATGTTATTAAGCTTTTTATGCGAAAATCCATTTCTAATAGTGATTATAGGACATGGTGCATTTGAAACTACTCTGTATGCATTTGACCCAATCCAAAGCTCTTCGAATCCACTAACTCCGTGTGTTCCCATTACTATTAAATACGCGTCATCATATTTTGCTTGGTTTGTAATTTCCTTATAAACATTGCCTTGACGAATTTTAAAATCTATTTTGTTATTAACTTTATCTTTATACTTGTTTATAATAATTTCCATAAAATCTTCAACAGATTTACCAACGGCTAAATTAAAATCTTTGAAATAAAATGGCATTTCAAAATTCTTATTCTTTTTTACATGAATAAGTGTAATTTTAGCATTAACAATATTGGCAAAAGAAATGGCATGTTCTAATGCGTTAATAGAATCGGTCGAAAAATCAATTGGTACAAGAATATTTTTCATAAAAAAATTTTATTTAATTTTCAAAAATACAAATATTTATTACAGTTCAAAAATTATTTAAAATAATCCTTTTTTAAATAATTTAACCGACTGATTTTCATTGACATCAAACTTTTTGGTAAAAATAAATTTTCGAACTTTAATATACCCTGTTGCTTTTAAATCAATTTTATTTTTTAATACCGAGGTAATAAGTGAAAGAGGATTTTCGGTAAGTTTACTAAACTTTACATCAATTCCAACATTTTGCGTTTGACTAGAATTTGCTTTAATTCTAATTTTTGTTGATTTCTTTACTTTTCCTAAATTTACATTTCCTAATATTAAATTGATATTTATATCGGAAATTGTAAATGCAAAATTATTATTGTTTTTTACTGGCACCATTAGCTCAAGCGAAATTTGCTCTTTTGTTAATACCTTAATACTTACTCCTTCAATTTTGCCAATTTCTACCTCGCGAATGTTACACGATGAAAGCAAAATTAAAGAAATTAAAATAAAAAAAAGATTTTTCATATTGATGTTTTTTAATTTGTTATAATTTTTGTGCTTTCAAATCCAGAATAATTAGCTGCTTTTATAGAAGATAACAAATGAAAAATTGCATCGGTTGTTGTAATGCCAGTATTAAAAACCTCACCAGTTTTGTTAAATTTATATGAACTAACAACATAGCTGTTAATTGCTACCGTATAAACTTTATTTTCATCAATGGCATCGCCGTTCGATAGTTTCAAATCAATTTTATTTATTGTTTTATCTTTATTTAAATAAATTATTGAATTAACTCCGGCTGAAATTATATCTGCAATTTTTTCTTTTTTGTATCCGTATGTAATAAGTTCACGAATTTGCGAAGCATTCATTTTGCAAATTATTATTTCGTTTGCAAAAGGATCGAGTTCGTATATTTGTTTATTTGTTATTGGTCCATTGGAAAGTCCTAAAACCCTTATTCCTCCACTATTTTGAAAAGCAAAATCGGTTTTTGCTGCTTTACGTGCAGCATCGGCCATAAAAGCTCCAAGCTCATTAATCCCCTTAAGTGGGGAACCTAAATATCCAACAATTTTTTTAAATTCCTCGTTGTTATTGTAACGTGCAACTTTTTCAGAAATTAATGAATCTTTTACTGTGAAATTTTTTAACATTAAAATGGTATCTTTTACTGAAACAATTTTTTTTCCATCAAATTTAATTGTAAGCATTCCTAAATTTTTAAGATAATAGCCAGTTTGAACAATACTTACACCATTTACAATTAATGGCGATAATAACAACGTGTGCGAATGTCCTCCAATTATTGCAGTTATTTCGGGCATTTGCGTTGCAAGTACCGAATCTTCATCGACGCCCATGTGCGATAAAACGATTAAATGATTTGATTTTTTAGTTAACTTTTTATACTCCTTTGTTTTTTCTATTCCTTGGGTAAAAGTAAAATCGTTACAGTTTTCGGGTCGAGTATCGGGTATTCCTTTAGGTAAAACTTCTGTTATTCCTAGGAAAGAAATTTTTGCTTTTCCGAATTTGTAAATTTTATATGGGTTTAAAACTGGAAAATCTTTATTTTTTGGTTGTATGTTTGCGGCAATAAAAGGAAACTTAGAATCGCTAATTCTTTTAGCTAAAACCTGAGACCCAAAATCAAATTCGTGGTTACCAATAGTAGAGAGGTCGAAATGTAAATCGTTCATCAAATCAATAATTGGATATCCTTTTTCGGAATATCTGTCAACTATTGGATTACCACTAAACATATCGCCAGCCGATACTAAAATAACATTTTTATGTTTGGCTTTAATGTCTTTTATTATTGCCGAAAGAACTGGGAATTGGTCAATTCTGCCGTGTATATCGTTTACATGCAGAATTACAACCTCATTTGTTGCCTTGTTATTTTGACTACTTACAAAATAAGGAAAAACAAAGAGTAAAAGAACTATAAAAATATTTTTCATAAATAATTAATTTAAATTTGAAAATTAAATATTGAATGCCGAACATCGAATAAAGAACTAAAAAAACCTGCCCATTCCCCTTGGTTCGTGTCTTCACAAAACAATTTTTTAACATCATAACAATTAACATCAACCTAAAAACTTCAAACAACTATCAATAAACGTTAAATTTAAATGTCGAATAATGAACGCCAAATAACGAATATCGAACTAAAAAAACCTGCCCATTCCCCTTGGTTCGTGTCTTCACAAAACAATTTTT
>JAVHRJ010000415.1:0-6500 GCA_036171595.1 Bacteroidales bacterium | reverse complement strand
GCCAAATAACGAATATCGAACTAAAAAAACCTGCCCATTCCCCTTGGTTCGTGTCCCCACGAACCAATTTCTAAACACTCATAACAAATAACAAAAACTTAAAAATACAAATAAATTTCAATAAACGTTAAATCAAAATGTCGAATAATGAACACCGAATAATGAATATCGAAATAAAACATGAAACAATGAACTATTAACAAAAAACAATTTTAAAAACTAAAGTACATCCCTGAAAATCCAATTATTAAAGCAATAATAATTTTAATTATTTTTATTTTAACAAAGCTCCATTTATCTTCGGCTAGAAGTGGTATTCCAGCATGGCCTTCTTGAACAACAGAATTTGCAAGTAAAAAACTAAAAGGAATAGCACCTTGCATGAATAATGTTATAAAAATAATATGAGGTCCCGAAGTTGGTAATATTCCAACGCCAATTGCTAATAACAATATCCAAAATGGGTTAGCTTTTGTCCATTCGTCGAGTGGTAAATATTGGTTTAAAAAAGCAATAAATATAAGAGCTCCCAAGGTCCATAATATTAACCGTACAAAATGTTTTTTTAACACATGTGCCCATAAGTGTTCCATTAAAAAATGCTCGGGTACAGTAATAATAATAAATAATGAAATTAAACCCATTCCGAAAAAAATTACTGTTTCGGGCGAAAATATTGAATGTTCGTGCCCGGTTTCGTGCACGTTACCAAATTCAACAAATTGGCTAAACATAATAAGAATAAGTATTGCAACAAACATAGAACGAGCAAAAGTAAATCCGTATTTTTTTTCGTGATTATGTGTATGATGTTCGTGTGGGCCTTTTGCACAGCAATCGTCGCCATGCATTAACAAATGTTTTTCAAATTTTTTGTTAACTTGGTTTTTAACAATAAGATTAAAAACAAATCCCACAATTACTGCAATAACTGAAACAATAACCAATATTTTTATTCCAGTTATAGGAATTAACGACAACATTATAAATGCCTCGTCGCCAACAGCAGCAATTGACCCACTTAGCAATGCCGAAAAACTAATAATGTTATGCGTATAAAGTGATACAACAGCAAAAATTCCAGCACAACCTGGTGTTACGCCTAAAAATATTGCTATTATTAATTGAAAAAATTTAGATTTTTGAAGTGGTTTACTCCATTTTTCTTTTGTGCGAACATTTATATACTCAATAATAAGCATCATAAATAACACAAAACCCGAAACCAGAAGCGTTTGTTTAATTATATCCAGAAAATCAATATTCATTTTAGAATGATTACAAATAGCAAAGTTAGAAAATTTAACTTTATAAATCACAAACAACATTGTTTTTCCAAAGTTGAACTCAAATTGTTGAATAACATTTTTTTACATTAATTTATTTTTTCAAATATTTTGTAACCTTTTAATTTCACTTTCGTAAAATTTCACAGTTTGTTTTTTTAACCTAAACCTAAATTTTATGAAAAAATTATTTACTCCCCAAAAGTCAAATTTATTTTTAAATTGTAACGTGCAGGCAAAACATCAATTAAAAACTCCACGTTTTACCCCCCCCCAGTATAACATTGTGCATAACAGCATGTTACGTGGTTTTGCTGTTTGTAACAAATAGCACGTTTGCTCAATCGGGGCAAAAATGGAGTGCTAATTTAAATGCGATTGCACAAGGCGATGCACTTGGAACATCGAATAACCAAGCATTACTAATTATGGTAAATAATGCACTTGCATTGCAAATAAAACCCGGCGGAAGTGTACTATTAAATTCATTAACAAATAACGGAAACGGAATTGTTACTTATGACAACACAGGCAAATTAATTCCTGCAATCTTTCCAAATGATGCAACAAAAGTATTATTAGGAAACGGGACATGGGGTAGCATTCCTATTCCTCAAAACTATTGGCAGTTAAATAACCAGGATTTATTTACCATTACACCCGGCAATGTTGGCATTGGTACGAACCAGCCCTTATTTAAGCTTGATGTAATTGGAGATGTAAGAATTTCAGAAAACTTATATGTAGGTGGTGGAATTATCATTACCGATAAAGTAAATGCAGCAAGCGAAGTAAATACAAATAAAATAAATGCATTATTAGAATTGAAATCTGCAGCCTTAAGAGTTGATTCAATTATAATGGACAGTACTAAAGCAATATACGGACAAGCAAATTTTACCGATGATGTTAAACTTGCTAATAAATTAAGGGTTGACGGCGATGTGCAAATTAATGGAAATTTCAAAACAGCAGGAAGTCTGACTTTTGCAGGCGATAAAGTAATATCATACCAGCCAACAACTGGTGGTTTTGGTAATTATTGTTTTGGAACTCCACCATCACCACAAGCTGAACCATGTTTTTTTCCTAACACCAATAATTTAATTGTACAAGGTACGTTTTACTCGTGGGGACATAGGAATTGGGATTCTCAACAACCGATTACAGTTATGCAAATGGGTTTTGACGGTGCAAATGGAGTTATTGATATTGCAGGAACAAGTTCAGGTGGAAGCCCGAGTCTTTTAATTAATTATTATTGCGGAAAAAAAGTATTTGTAAATACAGGAGTTAATGGAGGTGACATACAATTAGCAAGTTCGGGAAAAGTTGGAATAGGAATTTTTCCAGAGTCAGCAGGTCCAAAATTAGATATAAATGGTGATGTTAAGATAAGGACTTTAAATACACCGACTAACAATTATAATGTACTGGTTGCCGATGATAACGGGTTAGTTGGCAAGAAAACAATTACCGAAATTGGAGATGGTTTAGGAAATCATACTGCCACTCAAAATATTAAATTAGGCAATTTCTGGCTTTCTAATTTAGGCGACGATAAAGGTTTGCATATTGAACAAAGTGGCGACTTAACACTTTTGTTTTCAGGAGTTAACAGTTTTGAAATTAAAGGGAGTAATACTGTACCGACAAGAAGAGGAATAGGGATACCTGATGAAGCAATAAGCGGACAATTTAATTTTTATATTAATCCATGGCAAACAGATGCAGCATTTAATTTCAATTGTCATACACCAGCATATGAAACAACACCTGGAAATCCGAGTACTGAAATACCGGCAGTAACAACTAATCTTTTTACAATATTAAAAAATGGTAAAGTCGGTATCGGTACAACAAACCCAACAAAAAACTTACAAGTAGCAGGTAATGCTTGTTTTGGACAAGACCCTGAAATTAGTGCATTTCCTTTAGCTAAAGTTAAAATATATGGAGATGGCTCAGCAACTCAAAATATAAATTGGACAGCAACACATTCTCTAGTTTTACAAGGTTCAACTACAGCAATGTCTCTGGGAGTTGATCCTGTATTAAAAAAAGCATACATTAGTGCAACGACAACAACACCCGATGCAGGCACAGATTTAATTTTAAATCCTCAAGGTGGCAATATTGGTATTGGCACAAATGCACCAATAGCAAAACTTGATGTTGCTGGTTTGGTTAATGCTACAGGATATTTACTTAATGGTTTGCCCATGGAACAATGGGTTACAAGTGGTTCAAATATTTACAATAATAGCGGTAATGTTGGAATTGGAATGGATATAGCATATAATATCCAAAATTATAAACTTGCAGTTAATGGCTCAATTGGCGCAAGAGAAGTTTTTATTGAAACAGATTCATGGCCCGATTATGTTTTAGAAAAAGATTATTCGTTAATGACTTTAAAAGAATTAGAAGATTATATTTACAAAAATAAACACCTGCCCAATATACCTTCTGCTAATGAAATAAAAGAAAATGGAATTGCAGTAGGCGAAATGAATGCAAACCTTTTACAGAAAATTGAAGAACTAACTTTATATTTAATTAAGCAGGATAAAGTAATAAACGAGCAGCAATTAATGATTAATGAATTGAAAGAAAATATTTATAACATTAAACAAATAATTAATCATTAATTAAATATTTGTGCTATGAAAAATATTATAATATTACTTTTAATAACAATTATAATTAATTCTTCTTGTAGAAAAGAAGTGTATTATGAAATAGATCCTGAATTTAAAAGCTATTTTGGAATATTTAAAGATGGCAGTTGGTGGGTATTAAAGGATACTTCAGCAAATTCAGTTGATTCAATGTATATAACAGATTATAAACATAAAAGAGAAAGTGTTAGCAAACGCAGTAAAATATTTTACGAATTAATTGAGTATAAATTGCATAGTAACGGTAAAATAAGTTGGGCATTTCTTGGTAAAAATTTTGATAAAACCCATGATGGTTTTGGCTATACTAATATTGACCTTAATACAGATTATTTTCGTAATTTCCCTGAAATAAGTAAAGAAACTAATTTTTATACAACAGGCGAAAATACCGGATTATTGATACTTCCCTTTTATAATATTAATTCATATCCCTTTAATGATGTAATAAAAGTTTGGAATCAAACTGATACTTTTTACTTTGCAAAAAATATAGGATTGATTCAATATAAAACAAGTAGTAATAATTATATTTTAACTAATTACGGTATTAACTTGTAATATAATTTTAAAATGAAAACAATTGCGATTTTTATTTTAATAGTAAGTACCAGTTCTGCATTATTCTGTCAGACGAATAATGCACTTTTTGAAAACTATGTTATAATATTACCCAAAATTGATAAACCCTCTGATGATTTTGATACTTGCCAGACATGTTTAAAGCCTTATGGAAAAAAATATAAAATAAATGCAAGTTTAGATAAATGGAATCAAGCTCTAACAGATAGCTGTAAAATATTTAGTATAGAAATATCAGCTCCAGAAGCGTTATATTTGGATATTACTTTTAAAAAATTTCAAATTCAGTACGGATGTATTTTAAGATTATATTCATCCAATAAAAACTATCAGGAATATAACTTTCTTTACAGCAAAAATGATGGAGTACTGAATGTATTAACAGCAAAAGGGGGTAACGTTAATATAAAATATTTCGTTCCTGATACAATTGAAATTAATAATAATTTAGAAATTTCATCGGTTGTGTATATTTATAAAAATAGCAGCGAATATTTATCAAATTTGAAATCCTTAAGCTGTCAGCACGATGTTAATTGTCCAGAAGGAGACACTTATAGAGATATAATCCGTTCTATAGTTCTTATCAAAAGTTTATGTGATAATAACGGAGATTGCTGGCTATGTTCAGGAAGTCTTTTAAACAATACTAATGAAGATTATTCTCCTTATATTCTTACAGCACATCATTGTACGCAAGGCGCAGACGATAATTTAGACGAAGCTGTATTTTATTTTAACTGGCAAAATATTTTATGCAATGGAAGCACTCCATTTGAATATGATTATTTAAATCCTTACAAATTAATAGGTGCTGAGTTAAAAGCACAAAGAACTGCAACAATGGGAGCTGATTTTGCATTATTAAAATTATTTGAAACTCCCCCTTTACATTACAATGTCTATTATAATGGATGGTCAAGAGAGTGGGGATTGACAGGTTCTGATGTTGTTGGAATTCATCATCCAGGTGGAGACCCAAAGAAAATTTCATTTGGACATGTTCAGGGTATTTCTGCAGGCGATTATATAAATGTAAAATGGGATGATGGTACTGTAGAAGATGGTTCATCTGGTAGTCCTATTTTTAAAAATAATCAAGTAGTTGGTCAATTATCGGGAGGTCTTGGTAATAATAATTGTAGTCATTTAGGTGACGATTTGTATGGTCATTTTGCATCAAGCTGGGGTAACACTTGGGGTCCTGACCGCAGATTGAGAGATTGGCTTGATCCTTCAGAAAGTAATCCGGATAATTGGAATGGTGCTGACCCAAGAAATAAGTGTACACCAAATTTATATCTTTCAGGTGTATATCCACGAACTGATTATCAGAGCGAATCTGTAGTTATACAAGCTACAAACACAATTAATATTTCTAATATGGATGTACAAGACAATGGAAATTATATATTCAAAGCTGGCAACAGTATTCATATTACTACTGGTACTACGCTTCATTCAGGAACTTATAAAATTGAGAATAGTCCTTGCCCACTTTCTGTGGGTATATCTGGACCCAGTAAGGGAAACAATAACAGTATCTATACATGGACAGCACATGTTTCAAACGGTAGTCAACCATATTTCTATGAATGGAGCTATAGTTATGATGAAATTAATTATACCGAATTTATGGGAAATACATCAAGTATAACGGCACCACTCCCAATTGATTTGGACTTGTATTTAAAAGTCACTGTTTCTTCATCAGACGGACAAACAGCATCAGATTATTTTCATACAATTAATATGGATGCTTACACCATCAAATCAATTAATCCTAATGACACTTTATCCGAGAGTATAAATAAGACATTGAAAAAAAACGCGTTGGTATATAATAAAATAAATTTTACAAGTAAATTAATTACAATATTACCAAATCCGACTTCTGGAATTGTAACTGTTTCATATAATCAGGATATTCCTTTTATTGTTGAAGTTACAA
>JAVHRJ010000414.1:0-13073 GCA_036171595.1 Bacteroidales bacterium | reverse complement strand
TTTTATTTTCACAAGGAGTAATTATTAATGCTGGTTTTTTAATTTTACAACCAACATCAAATGTTATAATAACAGGTAATGGCAATTGGACAAATAATTCAACTGCAACATGTAATGCCAACAGTTGGGTTAGAATGGCAGGTAATTCTATTCAAACTATTCAAGGAACTCAAACTACTGCGTTTTCTAATTTAGATATAAATAACACAAATGCAGTTAATGTTGGCACAAATATTTCAGTAAATGATGCATTGCAAATGACACAAGGCTATTTCGACTTAAAAGACAAAACTGTAACATTTAGCAGTACTGCAAACCTTACTGGTGGCGAAACCGAAACAAAACGAATTCGCTCCACAGATGGTGGAGGTATGGAGGGTCAAGGAATTGGAATTATTACAACTACAAGAACTAACCCAACTGGGAATGTTGCAAATTTAGGTCTCGATTTTAATGGATTAACTCTAGGAAGCACAACAATTATTCGAGGCCATAAACAACAAATAGGCACTGGAAGCTTTTCGGGAAATTATAGCGTTTTTCGTTATTACGATATTCAACCAACTGTACAATCAAATGTTACTGTAAATAATTTTAATTATTTTCATGCTGAATTAGGAACACAAGCTGCAAATGAAGCTAACTTAGAAATGTTTCAATGGGTACAATTAGGAAGCCCTCAATGGTGGATGCCTAGAACATCAATACCATTTCCTGTCCCAAATTATGTTAGCTCTACAACCACAACAAATGAATTATTAACTTATAAAATTACACTTGGAAGCACAACAAGCCCATTACCAATCGAATTGCTCAGTTTTAAAGCCGAATGTAACAATAGTCAAAATAATTTAACATGGCAAACTGCAAGCGAGCAAAATAACGATTATTTTAGTTTAGAAAAAAGTTTAGATGGCGAAAACTTTATAGCATTTACGCAGGTTCAATCGCAAGGGAATAGTAACAATTTGCAAAATTATTCAGAAATAGATTACAATCCATTTAACGAAACTAATTATTACCGTTTAAAACAAACCGATTTAGACGGACAATTTACATATTCAGATATAATTAGCTTAAATTGTAATTCTAATAATTTTAACGAGGATATTTTGCCAATATCACCTTCAAATGGCAATGTTAATGCGTTTTTACAAGGAATTCCAGGGAACAAATATCAAATTAAGCTTACTAATTTATTAGGTCAAGTAATTTCTAATAAAGAAATTATTTTAAACGATTATCAGCAATCAATTAATATTTACGATAGCAATTTAGCTGTTGGCATGTACTATGTTATTTTACAAACCGAAAAGAAAAATATTAGTAAGTCAATTATAATTAATCACTAGCATTACTTTCGCCCCAGTTATAACAACCTTCAGAATAACCTAAATTACTTAATACTCTTTCAATAATTGTATTAACCAATTCCTCAATTGTTTTAGGCTTAATATAAAACGATGGAGATGCGGGAATTATGTGTGCACCAGCTAATAAAAGTGTTTCCATATTTTTAATATGAATAATATTATAAGGACTTTCGCGAGGTACAACTATAAGATTTCGTTTTTCTTTTAACATTACATCAGCAGCTCTAATAATTAAATTATCCGATGTGCCATTTACTATTCTGCCAATTGTACCCATTGAACAAGGAATTATTACCATTGCATCGTAATTTGCGGAACCACTGGCAACAGGAGCAAAAAAATTATTTGGTTGAAAAACTTTAATATTTGCTTCATTAATTTTTTCATTATTTAACTCAAAATCCCATACTTTTCTTCCATTTTCCGAGAAAATTAATGAAATTTCTGGTGCGTCATCAAATAATTGTAACTTATTTATTAATTGTTTTGCATATATAGAACCGCTTGCCCCGGTTATTGCAATAATTATTTTTTTGCTTTTCATGTGGTATTTTTTTAATTAAAGAAACATTCTTAGAAAAGATTCTTCGCTAATCGCTCAGAATGACAACAAATTTATTTTATATTTTATTATAACATTAAATACATTCCAAACGACAACAAATTATTATATTGTCCACGATTAAAATAAAAAGTTTGGTGTGCAGGATGTTCTCTAATTGCTACCATCGAATACGAATATCTAAAATCAACATGAAATTTTTGAAACGGGAAATAGCATACTCCAAAAACAAAAGGGACATCAAATTTTTTAAATACTGGATCGGGCAACATAAATCCATTACCATCTTTATCTTCACGTGATTTAAACAAATAAGCAAAACCTGCTCCAGCCTCAAGCATAAATTTTTTATTTAAATAAAAATTATAAATAAAAGGAACTTCTACATAATTTAAACGAAGTTTATAATACCTATTATTATCTGGGTTTAAACTATCTAAATGATTTACAAAACTTCCTTTCTGAATAAATTTCATTTCAATAGTAAAACCATTAGTTTTATTTATTCTATTTGTTAAAAAAATTCCAGCTTGTAAACCACCTTTGTTAAAACCAGCAAGCTGGTCACCATCAACCTGCGAAGCAACAGCACCTAACATTAAACCACCCCTAAAACCTTTTTCTTGAGCAAATGACTGACTAATTATATAAATTAACAATATGCCCAACAACAATATTTTTTTTGAAATAATATTATAATTCATAATTTGTTATTTTACTTTTTTGTTTATTAATTTAAATCTTATTTTTTAAATTTAACTCTAGCTTTATTACATTTCCAAACTAGTAACTCATAATTTATAACTCATAACTATTTTCACCGTTTTCTACCGAATTCCATTAAATATGCTTTTATAAACCCATCTAATTTCCCATCTAAAACACCGTTTGCATCAGACGTTTCGAAACCAGTACGCACGTCTTTTACAAGTTTATATGGATGCAAAGTATAACTACGAATTTGCGATCCCCATTCTATTTTTTTCTTTGAACCTTCTATTTCAGCTTGTTTCTCGCGACGTTTTTGCAATTCTATTTCGTATAATTGCGATTTTAAAAGACGAATTGCATTTTCTCTATTGTTAAGTTGCGAACGAGTTTCTTGGTTCTCAACAACAATTCCAGATGGTAAATGTCTTAAACGCACACCTGTTTCAACTTTATTTACATTCTGTCCACCAGGTCCACTTGAACGAAATGTATCCCACTCAATTTCTGATGGGTTAATTGTTATTTCAATGGTGTCATCTATTACAGGCGAAATAAATACCGACGCAAATGTTGTTTGTCGTTTGCCCTGCGCGTTAAATGGCGAAATACGAACCAATCGATGAACACCTGTTTCGCTTTTTAAATAGCCATAAGCAAATTCTCCATCAAACTCCAAAGTTACCGACTTAACACCAGCCTCATCGCCCGCTTGAAAATCAATTTCTCTAATTTTATAATTATTTTGTTCGCCCCAACGCATATACATTCGCATAAGCATATTTGCCCAATCTAAACTTTCGGTACCACCAGCACCTGAATTAATTTTAACTATTGCACTTAATTTATCTTCTTCTTCCGAAAGCATATTTTTAAGCTCCAGTGCTTCTATTAACAATAAAGTTTTTTTAAATTGCTCATCTACCTCATTTTCTTTTGCTTCTCCCTCTTTTTGAAAATCGAATAACAATTGCAAATCGTCAATTTCTGAACTAACATCATTAAAACTATTTGTCCATGTTTTTAAAGATGATATTGATTTTAGCTTGATTTCGGCTTCTTTCGGATTATCCCAGAAATCGGGTGCTTGAGTTTTTAACTCAGCCTCTTCTATTTGAATTAACTTATTTTCAACGTCAAAGATACCTCCTTAGAGCTTTGCGTCTTTCAATTAAATCGTTTATTTGTTCGGAAGATATCATGTCGTTTATTTTCTCAAAGATACAAATTTATACTAAAAGGCAAATCAAAATTATTACACTAGAAAATAAGTTCTAAAAATTCAAATAACAAAATACAAATAAATTTTAATACTCAAATCTTAATTCACAAAGCAATATTATTTTTTTATTTTAAGTTTGGGATTTGTTTGAAATTTGTGCTTTAATATTTGTTATTTAATAGCAAACATTTATTCAATAGTAATATCCCTAAACACACATTTTTTCTGAAAAGTTCCAGATTTAACCTTATCAAAAGTAACACCTAAATTAACTCTATAAACGCCAGGTTTTTCGAACAAACGAGTAATTTTTTGTCCAATAAATTTTTTGTCATCAGAAAACACCCAAATATATTGATCGATTTTATTTTCGGGCATATAAGTTTTACTAGCGTCAAACTCTATACTAGTATTAACTTTAGCAGTTTCTGGACATAAAATATATGGGCCAATAGGATCGTCAACAGATAATAAATAAGAAGCAATCATTTTATAAATATCGCCAGTTATTGTATCTATCATATTTAACGAAACATTATATGCACCAGGGCCAGGAAAACAATGATCAGCTTCAAAAGTTTTTTCTTTAGTACTATCGCCAAAATCCCACTCATAAATTACAGGTATAGTATCTAAATCAACTGTTTTACCTTCGGCAAAATGATAGCAATAATTTCTTTCAACCATTGAATCGCAAACTTCAAATACAGGTAATGTTGAAAAGAATTTAAAAATATCATCTGTGCCCTTTCTATCGGAAGTAAAAAATCCGTTTTCGGTTGTACTATCGCAAACAAAGGCAAAATCATTATCTCGCGAATTAATTGGATCTTCTAACCGAAAAGGCATTTGCCAATTGTTATTGGTTAAATCAGAATAAAAAATATCAAATTTATTTAAACTATCATTGTCAGTTGAATAATATAATCTGTTATCTTGAAAAATAAAAGGAGAAATTTCATTGTTACTTGTGTTAATTGTTTTTCCTAAGTTTTGGGGTAATGTCCACTTCCCTTCTTTAAAATACGAAACATAAATATCATATTTACCAAAACCACCAGGCAAATCGGCCGAAAAATAAAGTATGTTTCCTTCTTTATTAATTGATGGATAACTTAAATTATATTTTTCATCATTAAAAGGGAAAGGAGTTGGAGCCGACCAAATATTATTTATTTTGTTACAAACAAATAACCCAACTTTAGTAACATTTTCATTTAACGACTTGTTTTTTTCGTAATTTCTTGCAAATACTAGTATCGAATTATTTGTTGTTAGCGGACCATCATTATACAATTTATTAACATTGGCATCGATAAATTCTGTATTTTGTTTTTTTGAAACTCTATTTGGAGGAATAAAATAAACATTGTAAAATGACTTATTTTCTGAATTTTGTCGGCTTATTATAATATCTTCACGTTTATTTGAACAATACACTATTCCATCTTCAAAATAAGTTGCACCAAATTCGCTATAATCACGTGTACTTTGTTTTATTACATTTACTACATATTGTTGCGAAAATGATAAAACAACATTAAACACCAAACAATTAATTAATATTATTATTTTTTTATTCATTAAAAAAGTTTGGTTGAAACTACGTTTGATTTATAAGCAAATTCATATCTTAACATAAATTCGTTTGTACCATGTGCGTATTTATTGAGTAAAGAAGTTGAAAAATCATGTGCATATCCAATTTTAAGTTGATTTGGAATTATCTGATAATCAATAATCCAAACTAACGCATCGCCAAATCTTACCGATACAGCCATGCTTAATGCGTCGTATATAGAAAGTTTTAAATTCAAATCAACTTGCCCTTTTTGTGGTGAGTTTGTTTTAAGTAAAATTGAAGGCGAAAATTTAATGTCTTTATTTAATCCTATTTCATATCCAATTGTATAATAAGAATTTTGTGGATTTGTTCGTAAGCTATCAGGAGTAGCTCCAAAAACATCATAGCCATATCGAAGTATAGAAGGAATTGCTGCACCAGCAAAAAATTTATTGGAATAATAATACACACCAATACTAAAGTTTGGACGAATATTATTCAAATATTGGTATTCAAAAGCTTTATCGCCTAAATCGTTTAATGTAACACTACTAAAATCGGAACGAAAGGTATTAATACCTGCACCCATCCCGATTGCTAATGTTCTATGATTTTTTTTAAATCGAATACGATATGCGTAATTAATAAAAATTCCGTTATGTTTTGAAACGCCTATTTTATCAGAAAAAATTTGTAATCCAATTGCAGAGCTTAACGAGGTTAAAGGAGTATGTGCACTAAAAGTCATTGTTCGAGGAGAACCTGCAAATCCTACCCATTGGTCGCGGTAAAGCAATGCAGCACTTAAAACTTCGCGACTACCTGCATAAGCAGGATTTATAGCTTGTCCGTTTAATAAGTACTGACTAAATTGTTGATAGTATTGCGCAAACAAATTGCACGAAAAGATAAAAAATAATATTGAGATATAGATTTTTTTCATTTTATCTCTTTAAAATAATATAACCTTTACGACTATTTTTATCATTTAATTTTAACACATAAAAATAAGTATCTTGTGGTAAAATAGAATTAGCATTTGATTTTCCATCCCATACGTTATCGTATCCTATTTTTCTATATACCTCTGTCCCCCATCTATTAAACACTATTAATTCTGCTTTAGGATAAAACTCAATACCTTTTATTTCAAAAAAATCGTTTAATCCATCATTGTTTGGCGAAAAACCTTCTGGAATTTTGACATTTGTTACAACAACAATTACATCGTCATATTTTGGAATACATGGGCCATTTGTTACAGTCCATCTGTAAATATTTTCGCCTTGAGGAATAGAATGTGCAAAAGTATGAGCATCATTATCATAAATAAATGTACCGCCACCAGCAACAACCGACCAATATCCAGTACCATACTGTGGGGGTAAAGCATTTAATTGAACAGAATCTTGTCCAATTAAAGTTATATCAGTACCTGCATAAGCTGGATTAATATCGTGAAAAAAAGTTACAGTTACATGTGCTGTATCGCTACATCCAGAATTTTTAACTATCCAATGTAAGGTATTTGAATATGGTGTTGCCGATAACGGAACAGTTAAAACTGCTAAAGTATTTGGTAAATTTATATTTGATACAGAAATTTGAGATGGCGAAATCCATAATCCTTCTTCACCAACTAAAAGTTGGTCTGCTACTAACATAATTGTATCTCCACAAGCTAATATAGGCGATGCAGCAACAGCATCAATAATTATTGGATTTACTGTTACAATGTTACTTGTATCTTTACAAATACCAGATCGAATTATTCTAACAAAATACATAGTATTATAAATAACAGTCGACAAAAAATAATTTATTGTGCTTGGACTATTGTTTAATATCCAATTAGTTTGGTTGTTGCTGAAATACCAAGAATACTGAAATGTTTGAAGAGAATCGCTTCCATTTGGATTTAAACCTAAAATTACTGCACCACTTTGTCCCGCACAAACATTTGTTGAATTATTCCAAATAGTATTTGAAAATATTTTAAAAACGTGTATTGTTATAACATTACTTATTAACGTAAAACCATTAAAATTAACAACTCTTCTGAATTTTGTTGTAGTATCGAGCAAACCAGGATAATATTCATAATTATTTTCATTATTAATATCTACCCAAATTGTTCCATTAAACAATTGCCATTGATAACTATAAGTGTTTTCTTGATTTCCAATAATTTCAGTAGCAACAGTTCCACCACAAATAACCGTATCTACACATGTTATAACATTAGAGTCTAATAAATATATTTGTACAGGATTACTTGGTAAAACGCAAGCTATTTCTGAAGTAGGCAATTGAATATACGCAAACCTATCATAATAAAAATTAGAATCGGCAATTTGAGAAAAAGATAAATTCTGAGCTTGATAACTCCCTTCCAATGCAGGAATTGGTATACTAAAATTTATGTCCTGCGATTTTAACCAAATATATTTTATGGAATCTGTAAGTGTTCCTCCTGTAACTGCTTGTCCATTAAAGCTATTAGGCAAATCACCAATATGAACATTTTGAACACTTGGACTGACAAAATTTGTCGTTAAACTTTGAGAACCTGGAATATATTTAACAACACAAACATTACTTGTGTCGTGTTCGCCATTTGATATAACAATTCGCTTATAATATGCAGGAATAAGTCCAGGGTTTGGTGGTTGATAATTTGGGAACGTATCTGTTGGAGATGTAAAATTCCAGCTATTAGTTAATGTGTCTATTGTTTTTATCCAACGGAATTGGAATGTTAAACTAGTTGTTGAAGGAATGGTTCCCTCAATTGGCAAAGATGTTGATGTTAATCCACAAAATATTTTATATTTTTCAATTGTGTTATTTGTTATAGAATCGGTTTGCTTTAAAATATTTTGCGAAAATAAAATAGCGTTATTTGAAATTATCAAAATTAAAATTATTGCCGTTATATGTAAATTATTAAATCGCATTTTACTAAAAAAAACAAATCTACAATGTTTTTATATTATTATCAAGTATTTTTTGTGTAAATTCTTGAAATTTAATACCATCAAAATTTCCAGAACTCATCATTAACAAAACTTTATTTTTATAATTAGACGATAAAAGATATTCGAGAAGTTGCTTTGAATCGGTAAAAACTTTTAATCCCTTTTTATTAAATGCATGTTCAATTTCTATAGGCTCAACAGGTTCTAACCTCTTTAATTCAATTGTATGATGATTAAAATAGACAATAGCTTCATCAGCCATTTCCATTGATTTGTTATATTGAGGTAAAAAATCTTTTTTTAAACTACTGTATGTATGAAGTTCTAAACAAGCAACAACTTTTTTATTTGTAAATTGCTCTTTTACAGCATTTATAGTAGCAGTAACTTTTGAGGGCGAATGTGCAAAGTCCATATAAATTGAAGTTTGTTCATTTTCACCAAGTTTTTGCAGGCGTTTATTTGCACCTTTAAAAGATGATATTGCTTTATAAAATTGCAAATCAGTTATTCCAATTAATCTACAAATTTCTAATGCTCCACTAATATTTTCTAAATTATGTTTTCCAAAAATATCTAAAGAAATTTTTCTGTTTTCTGTAATTAAAAAAGTTTTGTTGTTTTCAGAAAGATTTGAATGTTCGCAATATTTTATTGATTTAATATCCTTTCTGATATTACTAGCTATATTTTCGAGTTCTTTATCATTTTTATACCAAACTAAACTACCGCCTTCTTCAATCATATTAGCAAATGTCGAAAATTGCTGAACGTAATTTTCAAAAGTTGGAAAAACGTTTATATGATCCCACGCAATACCACTAAGCAATGCAATATGTGGATGATAAAGATGAAATTTTGGTCGCAAATCAGTTGGTGAGGATAAATATTCATCACCCTCAATAACCATATATTTCGCATCTTCGGAAAGTTCAACCATTGTTTCAAATCCTTGCACTTGAGCCCCAACCATAAAATCGAATTTAACTCCCGATTCTTTTAAAACATGCATAATCATTGAAGTTATAGTAGTTTTTCCATGACTACCACCAACAACAATTCGAATTTTATTTTTAGATTGTTCGTATAAATATTCAGGGTACGAAAATATTTTTAACCCAAGTTCTTTTGCTTTTAAAAGCTCTGGATTATCGGCATGAGCATGCATTCCTAAAATAATCGAATCAATATCTTTAGTAATTTTTTCGGGAAACCAACCTTGTTTTTCGGGCAATAAGCCACATGCAGCTAAACGTGATTTTGATGGCTCAAAAATTTCATCATCGCTCCCAGTTATTTTGTAACCTTTTTTATACAATGCCAATGCAAGATTATGCATTGCACTTCCGCCAATAGCAATAAAATGTACTCTCATTAATGTTTTTTTTAAAGTATAAAAATACAAATATTTAAAATAAAATTTAATACTTTAATCTTATTAACTTAAATTTGCACTTTAAAAAAAATTAAATACAACCTTTTTGTTGTTTAGTAAGTCTTAAAAAAAATAAATTATTATATGAAAAATAAACTGATTTTTGCCCTATTGTTTGTTAGTATAGCAATATGGACAACCTCTTGTTACAAAGACAAATTAGACTTTAGCAAACTGTCTACAAATATAAATTGGGACCCCAATATGGCAGTTCCGGCAGTTCATTCAAATCTTACAATTAGAGATATTTTAAGAGATTACGATACCACTAATTTATTTGTTGAAGATGCAACTGGGTTCTTATATTTAATGTACCATAAACAAGTTTTTTCATTACCAGCATCAGATTATATAACACTACCCGACCAAGCCTTTTCCGACAATTTTACTGGAACCGAATTTATTGCTCAGGGTTTTCCAGCATCGTCACCTGCAACAGTAACAAAAAACTTTACCCAACTTTTATCATTTCAATTGCCTAATGATAATTTTGATAGTTTAATTTTTAAAAATGGAACATTAACTTTAAATTGCACATCAACATTTTTACATACAGGACTTTTAACCATAACCTTTCCAACTGTTAGAAAAAACGGATTACCCTATTCTAAAACTATAAATATTAGTACCTCAACAGGGACTTTCACTTATTCTCAATCATTTTACGATTTAGCAAATTACAATGCTGATTTTACAAATCCAGGATTTAACCAGCTTCCTGTTGATTTAAGTTTAACATTAGTAAATAGCGGAAATACTGTATCGGCAGGAAATCAAGTAACAATTGATATGTCATTTAACACTCTGCAATATAAAGTTATTTATGGTAACATTGGGCAACGAAACATTCCGATTCAGGAAGATACCGTAAATGTAGAATTATTTAATAACACAATGCAAGGGAATGTGTATTTTATGGATCCAAAATTTAGGTTGTTTATAAAAAATTCTTTTGGAGTTCCATTTAATGCTACTTTTAGCGATTTTAAAATTTACTCATCAGTGTCAAATACATACGTTACTTATTCTTTCCCTGTTGCATATAATCCCTTACTAATTAGTGCACCTTTAAATATGGGCGACCAACCTGTAACAACAATGATACAACTCGACACAGCCAACTTTTTACCTATCAGAACAATCGTTTCTGAAAATCCAAGATACGTGCACGTTACTACAAATGCACAGTCGAATCCTGCTGGTTCAACTCAATACAATTTTATTCAAGATACAAGTCGCCTGGCAGTTGATTTAGAAGTCGAGTTACCGTTATGGGGACGAGCATCATGGTGGATAATGCAAGACACCTTAGATTTTAATTTTTCAGACTATTACAAACCTGGTACAGTTGATTTACACAATGTTGATTGGGTAAAATTTCATCTTAACATTTTAAATGGAATGCCAACCGAAGCTGGAGTACAAATATATTTAACCGATAGTTTGTATAATGTTATTGACACTATTTTCACACCACAAAACATGGAAATTATTGCAAGTGGAATTTTGGGAGGCTCTGGTAAAGTAATTGCACCTACCAGAAAAATTTCTGATGTTATGTATTATGGTAGTCGTTTAGCAAACCTACAAAATGTAAAAAAAGCACTTGTTCGTGGATATGTTCATACTACAAATATAGGGGCAACAATAGTACGTTTTTACTCCGATTACGCCATTGATGTTAAAATGGGCGTTCAAGTTCAAGCAAAAATAAATACAGGTACCGATTTTTAATTAAAAGGAGATTAAGTGATGAAAGCAATAAAAAATTATATAATAGCAATAATAGTTTTAGCTTGTGCAAATACAATTTTTGCACAGCAAAATCAAACACTATATTTTATGCACCGCATTCCACAATCAAACTTATTAAACCCTGCTATTCAGAATGAATGCAAGCTTTATTTAAGTGGAATGGCTTTACCAATTGTTGGACAAGTATTACCTCCAATTCATTTTAATTACAACAACAATGGATTTGCACTTAATCAATTTATTAGACCAGGCATAGGATCGCATTCCGATTCACTATTTTTTGACATTCCCTTTTTGTTAACAAAACTCAAAACTGTAAATTACTTATCATTAGAAACAGATATAAATTGGTTATCTGCAGGTTACCGCTGGAAAGATTGGTACTTTACTTTTAATTTAACCGAAAAGCTTGATGTTCATGCAAGCTTCCCAAAAGATTTAGTAACATTAGCATGGGAAGGAAATGGAAAATCACTTTTAGGCAAAGAAGCCTTTTTAAGTTATCTTGGTGGTGGCGTTAATTGGTATAGAGAATATGCTTTAGGTGCTTCAAAAACAATAGGTAATAAATTAACAGTAGGTGGTCGCGGAAAATTATTATTTGGCAAAGAAAATTTATGGTTTAAAAGTCAACAGTTAACTTGGAAAACTGATGCCGAAGACTACTCATATACTTTTAAAGCAAACTGGGAAGTTCATTCATCAAATCATTTTTATGATATTACTAAATTGCAAATGGACTACCTAAATGATTCTTTAATGTTTGAAGACACTTCATATGATGCAAATATTAAAAACGTAATTATGGAAAATAGAAATCCAGGTGGAGCTATAGATTTGGGATTTAAATATGTTTACAATAATAAAATAAATATTTATGGTAGTTTGTTAGATCTTGGTTTTATTCACTATAAAAACAACACAAACGGAGTAAAAGCATCAGGAGAATTTTATTTTGACGGTTGGGATATACAACCATATATAAATAAAAACGACTCTGTTGGACAAGCACATACCGATCAATTTAAAGATTCTGTAATTAAAATTTTTGAACCAACATTAAACAATAATGCATATAACTATTGGCTTGCACCTAAAATGTATTTAGGTGGCACATATACTTTAAACGAAAAAATAAACTTTGGTTTATTGTTAAGAGGTGATGTTTTCTTAAAAAGATTGCACGGTGGTATAACATTAAGCGCAAATGCAAATTTAAAAAAGTGGTTTATGGGAACATTAAGCTATACTGTTGAAAACAATTCGTTTAAACAAGTTGGTGCAGGTATCTTATTTAAAATTCCATGGTTTCAGTTTTATGTTGTTACCGATAATGTATGTGGCATAATTTGGCCTCAAGCAACACGTAATCTAAATTTCAGACTTGGAATAAATATGCTTTTTGGTTGCGATAAAAAACAAGCAAAAAATTTAGTAGAATAACAATTTTTAAAATTTGTACCGCTTTTTCTATAT
>JAVHRJ010000413.1:0-2609 GCA_036171595.1 Bacteroidales bacterium | reverse complement strand
GTTAATATAATACATCGTTTTTTCATATATTAGCTTGACGCGTATGCGCCTAAGCAGGATAAAGTACTTTAGGCACTCTTAACTTTTAATAAATATAATACTTTTTAGGGACAACTAAATAATATTATTTATTTAACCATTTCATTAAATCTCATTTACAAATCTGATTTTATTTTTTTCAAAATTGCGATTAAAATCGCACAATCTGAAAATTTAATACAACAAGAAGCAAATAAGGGTGTTAATCAAAGTAAAATCGGCTGCCTCAATTTTTAACAGAAGAAGCAGTATTTACAATTTCACTATGTCTGATATTGCCACCAGAGTTTCCAATAACTGCCATCGTACCCAATGTTATTATTGAAACTAACAAAATAATCAAAACGATTATTTTAAATTTATTTATGCTTTTAATTGCAAAATAAAATCCAACCAATGATATAGCTCCTAATAATTCTATCAGCCATATTGCTTTTTCGGCAAGTTCTTCGTGTGTGTCAATCACATTTTTTGAAATTCCTGGCAAATTTTTTATAGTTTCTTTGGCTGTATCGCCTGTTAAAAATACCGGAATGGCAATTATGGCAGTAACAATAAATGTTACTAAACCTGCTTTTTTAAACACATCATTTTTAGAAATTATTCCATATACTAACAGAATAATTCCAAACAATGTCCCTAAAATAGGAACATGAGCTAATGTTAAATGTAACTGAGTTAATTCCATATTTATTATTTTTTAAAGAACATTTATAAACTTCAAAATATTTAAATTAAAGTATTTCATCTTAAAAAAAGATTCAGAGACAAAATTGTCCCTGAATCATATATTGTTAGAACCGGACTTTTAAACTTACAAAAAACTCACGTCCGGGAGCGGGTTGATAACTGTTATAGTCGGCACCATTATTGGGTTCGGTAAAACCAAAGTAATGTTCATCGAAAATATTTTTGGCATATAAACTTATGTTACCAGTAAGAGTGCCTATTTTAAAGTTATAATCTATATCAGCACTGTAAATATTAAACCCGGGCACCCATGAACTGCGAATGCTTTTAGGTTGATAATAGGTTTGACCAATGGTATAGTAATCGTATATTGAGTCGTCAACCTGAAGTTTCCATCTGGATTCAAATTCCGTATTAAGAGTAAGGGTAAAATTCTTATTGAGCTTTATTGCAACTTCAGCAGTTAGCATGTGTTGTGGACATTCTGGAATCCAATGAGCGGCTATGCTGTCATGTGCAGCATATTGGAAATGAGAGTAAGTATAGGCAGCCTGAAGGGTTACAGATTTAACAGGAGAATATGATAAAAACAATTCTGCACCACATTTTTTTTCATCTTTATTGCCAAAGAAAGCGGTGTTATTTCCTCTTCCGGGTATGCTAAACCGATAAAATCCATTTTTTGCATTAATATCAAAACCGGTAATATCATAATTAATACTATTTGCAATATTACCTCTTACGCCTAATTCACCACCCTGGGAAGTTGAAGGTTTTATAGTTGAATTATAGCCGCCCCAACTAACAGGATTATTATATAATTCATCGTTAGTAGGCACCAAAAATCCAGTTCCGAAATTGGCATAGATATTTGCCGATTTACTAACATCATAAGCTAAACCAAAACGATAAGTAGGGTTTTGAAAAACTTTATTGCCGGCAAAATTTAATGAATCGGGTGTAGGTATATTATTAATTAACTCACTTTTTATATAGTCATAGCGAACATTTAGTGTAGCATACAGTTTTTTGCTTATATCGAGTTTATCAATTAAAAATACACCGATGCTTCTTTGTTTAATAATCTGATTAATTAATATTGAATCGAGGTCGAAACTTTGCTGACCGAAATGAGTATCAACTCTGGTAGAATCCCTCTGGTATTCACCGGGTACAGCGTATTCGTGTTCCGTTATTGTTTGCGATTCAACATCTGCGCCTAAAGAAATATGGTTCATAAGATTTTCTTTACCATGATGGAGGTCATATTGTGCCGAAAAACCAGGATTGATATAAGGTTTATAATCATCGCCATTATTAGAAGTTTCCCTGTAATTATTTAACCTGAAAAATCCCTTTAACTGGATATCCTGACTTTTGGAAATATCAATTTTAGCAGTAGTAGCACCGGTAAGTCGCTGCGTTTTATGAAACTCATTATAAGGAACGGCATCATTATTAGAAGCCTGCCAACCCATATTATTGGATTGCAGCCCGATTATATCACCGTCAATGCGAGCCATATTCATTCCTTCGGAGTTTTGGTTAAAATAGTCGGTGTAAGTAAGTAATTGTGTGATTTTTATTTTAGTTGAAGGTGCCCAATTGAGTTTCTCGCTGAAATTATTTCCCATGAAAGCCTGATGCTCGCGATAACCATAACCTTGCGTGTGGGAATAAGAAATCCTGTAATTAATATTGTCTTTGGTTCCATCAACCTGTTCAAAAATTTTCCAGAAGCCATAAGAGCCTGCTGAAGCATAAAATAAATCATTGAAAGGCTTTCCACCTCCGTCTTTTGTGATAATATTTACTACACCACCGGTTCCACTGCCACCATACATAGATGCAGAAAGTCCTTTAACAACTTCAACTCTTTT
>JAVHRJ010000412.1:0-2617 GCA_036171595.1 Bacteroidales bacterium | reverse complement strand
TGTAGCTTTGTTGCTTGGATTCCATATCAGCGTTGGAGAACGTGGTATATCGGTAGCACCGGATTGCGGTGATGATAAAGTTGGTACTTCTGGTGGTGTGCCAGTTGTAAAACTCCAAACAGCAGAAGGATTTGATGTTCCAAAGTTATTAGTTGTACTTACCCGCCAAAAATATTTTGTTGAATTAGTTAAACCCGTTATCTGTTTATTTGTTGTAGTAACACTTTGGTTATAAACAAAACTCGAAAATGAATTGCTCGTTGAAACTTGCAGAGTATAACTCGTCTCACCGTTACTTGCATTCCAAGTAAGCGTTGGTGAAAGTAGAACATCAGTTACTCCATCACTCGGAGATAACAGAACGGGTGGAATAGGCGCAACTCCAGTCGTAAAAGACCAAGTTTCCGACCAACCTTTTGTGCCAAAATTATTTGTTGGGCTTACACGCCAATAATATGTTGTCGAACCGCTTAAATCATTTATTTGCTTTATAGTTGTATTCAATGAATCTTCATCTAAAACAAAACTTGTAAAAGAACTGTTTGTAGAGATTTGCAAAGTATAGCTATTTGCGTTGCTTACATTGTTCCAAGTTAAAACGGGAGAAAGTTTTTGGTCAACCGATCCGTTGGCGGGTAAAGATAATTGCGGTACAAGCGCAGCTTCTCCCGTTGTGGTAAAACTCCACACCTTAGACCAGTCGGAGGTTCCCGCGCTGTTGGTTGCGCTAACTCTCCAATAATAAACTGCCAAATAATTAAGGTCGGGCACTTGCTGGGTTGTTGTGGTAATATCGCTTTTATTAAACACAAAATTTGAGAATGAACTGCTTGCAGAAACTTGTAACGTATAGCTTTTCGCGCTGCTGCTTTCCTTCCATGTTAAAACAACCGGAACTGCAATATTGGAGGATGTATCTGTTGGTGATTCTAATGTTGGCGGTGAAGGAACCGTATTTGTGTTAACTGGATTGCTTCCATCTTTTTTGCATGATGTAAATACAAGAAGAGAAACAAGAAGAAAATAAACTACGTTTTTCATACAACACCTTTATTTTACTTTTTAAGTAATTTTTTTTCAACCAAATTTATTAAAGACAAAAATATTAACGTAATATGCAATATTGTTTTACTGTTGCATAACAATAATAGTAACCAACAGCGTTGTTTTTAAGCCGCTGAACACGACTTGTATTTTGCTCCGAGCTTGTTACATTTTTTAACTCTTTTTTGAGTTGAGGGAATTTTATACTCTTTTCATATTCCCTTCATTATTTTATACCTTTTTCAGCCAAAATTCAATTTCTATTAGTCATCAATAGACGCGGGTTAGGCAATTAATATTTTATACCAGAATACTTTTCCCAAAAATCTCTAAACTTGGTATATTTTAAATACTTTCCCAGATTATCTTGACCACGAACAGTTATATAAATACCAGCTAATAATTGTAAAACACTATTACCATCAATGGTACTAAAATCAAGACGAGACATAAAAACCTTTAACATTGCAACTAATCCGACTAATATTTCAAGTAGTGAATAAAAGAGCAAAACTCTTCCACGAAGCCAATAAACTAACATTGGGAAAAGAATAATTAAAACGATAATTATTATGATATTAATTTGACTGAAACATTTAACGATAGAAACCCAATTGAAGAATATTAATATTGCTGAAATAGAACTAACTAAAACACTTACAATAATAGATAACCGTTGATTTCTTTTAATATTATCTGAAAGGGAAAACAAATTTAATGTAAGAGCAGAGCCACTTATTATAAATTTATCTAATTCAGTTTTATTTACAATACCAATACTAGCTTTTTCTGCTTCGCGTATTATCCACTGATGACCACTAATAATTGATACTTTCTTATAGTCTTTTTTTATTTTTAAGGCAAGATTAACAATATAGCTGTCGCCAGGTAAGGAAATGCTTTTGGAGGATTCAATCCCAATGACATTATAGATTTCAACAATCCCCTCAGTCTTACTTTTTTCTATTAGATCTAGCGTTTGTTTAAACGAGGGAAATTTCTTTGATGCTTCTTTAATTTCATCAATACTCGATGAAGCAATTATTATTTTGGCTGCCTCATATTTGTGTGTAAATATATTTGGTGCCCAAATAATTGTTGTGGTATCAAGGATAAATGCTTTCATATTTTTATTGCCTAACGGAGTGTTATGTTAAAATCCAACACTGCCGTATTAATTATTTATAGATTTCCATTTTATTAAAGCACCCGCATTTGCGGAATGTCAGCGATATTTATTTTTCTCTTGTTTACCCGCCTCAGACAAAGGCTGATAAATCTAGCGGGACTCTTTACTTATTAAAGAGGTTATCTGCGTTTTTTTAATCATAATTTATTGAGCATTAACTTTAAGATATTCATTTATAAAATGATCAGTTAAATCCTTTACAAAAGTTCTACATCTATTGGCAAAATCATCCGTTGGACCATGCATTATTTGTATTGGACTTTCCCAAGTTATTGTATAAATAATAGAATTTGAATTTGATTGTAACTGAACGAATTGAGAGACAGAAAGCTGAATTGTCCCATAATAAACAATTAAGAATTAATCATCTGATGAATTAATTTT
>JAVHRJ010000411.1:2139-13147 GCA_036171595.1 Bacteroidales bacterium | reverse complement strand
AGAACAATAAACATAGAACATAGAACATAGAACAATAAACATAGAACAATAAACATAGAACATAGAACATAGAACAATAAACATAGAACATAGAACATAGAACAATAAACATAGAACAATAAACAATAAAATTAAAGCAAATAATGAGTAGCGAAAAAATAGAACTAGTGAAATTGCAGTCTGTAGCGGCGTTGCGTAAAACAATGGACGATTATTTTCTTCGATTAAAAAATGCAGTCGAAACTGGTAACAAAAAAATTGCTTGGTGTACAAGTGTTGGACCTGCTGAACTTTTATATTCAATGGGTTTTGAAGTATATTTTCCCGAAAATCATGGTGCCATGTTGGGTGCAAGTAAAACTGCCGATAAATATATTCCAACTGCTGTTGCACATGGTTATTCGCCTGATATTTGCTCATATTTAACAGCTGATATTGGTGCTTTTTTACAAAACGAAACTCCTTTACAAAAAAGTGGCTTTAAATCGGTACCAAAACCAGATATTTTAGTTTATAATACAAATCAATGTCACGAGGTTGGCGACTGGTTTATGTATTATGCAAAACATTTTAATGTGCCTATACTTAGCGTAAATACTCCATTATGGATTGGTGAGCTTACGCCTTCAATTATTAATGGTGTTGCAAATCAATTTAAAGATTTAGTACCTGAACTTGAAAAAGTGTCGGAACAGAAATTCGATATAAATAAATTTCGAGAAACTGTTAGCTTATCGCACGAGGGCTGTGTTTTATGGCGAAAAGTATTAGAAACAGCTATGAATAAACCATCGCCAATTAATTTTTTCGATTCGGCAATTCACATGGGACCAATTGTGGTAATGCGAGGAACTCAATATGCTGTCGATTATTATAAAATTTTGTTATCTGAATTGCAAGATAGAATAAAAAATAATATTAGTGCTGTACCAAACGAAAAATTAAGAATTTATTGGGATGGAATGCCACTTTGGTATAAGTTAAGCAGTATGTCGAAATTATTTGCTAGTTTAGATACTTGTATTGTGGCATCAACTTATTGTAATAGCTGGGTATTTGATGATTTAGATCCCGAAGATCCATTTCAATCTTCAGCATTGGCATATTGTAAACTTTTTATTGTACGCTCCGATGAGGAAAAACAAAATGTACTCGAAAAACTTATGGTCGATTTTTCTATTGATGGAATAATTTATCACGATGCTAAAACTTGTGGACGAAATTCGAATAATCGCTTTGGTTTACCTAATAGATTAGCCAATAAAAACAAAATGCCTTATTTAGAAATTAATGGCGATTTATGCGATTCACGTTGTTATAGTGAAGAGCAAAGTATTATTGCTATCGAAACTTTTATAAAACAATTATTAACAAGAAAACAGTAAAATTCTTACATAGAAAAAATAACAAAAAACACATAATGATAATTTTTAGCATATAACAATGTACAAAATTGGAATAGATTTGGGATCTTCATACACTAAAGGTGTTTTGGTTGATGATAACAACGAAATTGTTGATTATTTTTTAACTCGAACAGGTTTCGATTTTAATAAAGCGGCACAAAAAATTATCGATAAATTTTCGTTAAACAACGAAATTAAATATCCTGTTTATACTTGTGGTTATGGTCGCGATGATATAAAAATTCCATTTATCTCAAACTCAGAAATAATAGCACTTTCAAAAGCTGTTTTTGAGATTTATAAAAGAAAATGTTCTATTATTGATATTGGTGGTCAGGATACTAAGTACATAACTATTAACGAATTGGGGCAAGTAGATAAATTTAAAATGAACCGCAAATGTGCTGCTGGTACTGGTTCGTTTATCGAAGAATTAGCTTTTAGAATGGATATTCCTCCAACAGAGTTTTCGAATTATGCTGAACAAGCTACAGAAGAAGTAAAAATAAATAGCTATTGTACTGTTTTTGCTGTCTCCGAAATTGTTGGAATGATTAAAAAGGGAGCAACTTTACCAAATATAATTTTAGGTATTTATAACTCTGTAATTGCACGAAGTATTGAGTTGTCGCCTATCGAAGATTTTTTAATTCTAACAGGTGGAATTCCCGATAATCATCCAATAATGTTAGATTTATTTAAAAAGAAATTTGTAAATTGCGAAAGTCCCGATAAATCTCAGTTTTTAGCTGCGTGGGGATGTGTTTTATTAAATATTTAAATAATAAAAAATGAGTATTTGGTTTAAATCATATAAATTAGAGGAATTACACGGTAATATTACCAATACATTGGCCGAAACATTAGGTATTAAACTTACCGAAATAACTTCCGATTCATTAAAATGTAATATGGAAGTTTTATCACGCACAAAGCAATCAATGGGTATTTTGCATGGTGGTGCCTCGGCTGCATTATGCGAAACATTAGGAAGTATTGCATCTAATTTAATTGTTGACCCAGAAAAGTATTATTGTGTTGGTTTAGATATTAATGCTAGTCATGTTCGACCTGTTTATAAGGGATTTATTTGTGCTGAAGCAAAACCTGTTCATTTAGGCAAGAAAACGCATATTTGGCGTATTGATATAACAAATGACGAGGGTAAGTTAGTATGTACTTCAAGGCTCACTATGGCTGTTATTGATAAAAGTGCAAAAAAAAATGAAATAAATAATAAATAAAAAGGAGATATAAAATGAAAGTAGTTGAATCAATGTTTCCAAATGCTAGAATTCCATACGGAACGTGGGGAAGTAGTTATTTCCCTGCATGGCAAGCATCTTCAATGGCTGAGGTTAATATAGCTCAGTTTGCTGGCGAAGCAATGGCAAATATTTTAGGAAAAAGAAAAGTTTCTAGTAAACAGTTAGAGTATTTGGTTGTTGGCTCTACTGTTCCATGGCACTGGAAATTCTGGAATGCCCCTGTTGTAGCAAATTGTATGGGACAAAGAATTCCTGGATTTCAAATGGAGCAGGCTTGTGCAACAGGGCTTAGTGCTGTTGTTGTTGCTGGTTCAGAAGTGAATTCAAAATCGTATGATGTGGCGGGTGTTTTAACATTTGACAGAACTAGCGATTCGCCTGTTGGAGTTTTTCCCGAAAGGCGTTCTTATAGAAGAACTGAAGTTATCTCTGATGTTTGGGATAATTTTGGTTTCGACCCATCAACTGGTAGTACAATGCTTGGAACGGCTGGTATGACTGCACGAAAATATAAAATTAATCGTTCAGAAGTTGACGAGTTAACCGCTCTTAGATATAAACAATATTTTAATGCAAAAAATTCAGGCTTTCATAATAAATACCTTTTTCCTTTCGATATATTAAATTCGCAAGGTAAGCTTTTAGGTAAAATTACTGAAGATGTTGGTGTTCGTGAAATTTCGTTGAAAACATTAAAGGAACAACGCGAACTTGATACTTGTATAACATCGGGTACTCAAACTCATGCTGCCGATGGAATGGCAACTTTAATAGTTGCTTCGCCACAAAAAGCAAAAGAATTGAGTTTAAAACCTGAAATTAATATCGAATTTATTGCAAAAGTTGATATTAGAACAGGTCCTGGTTTAATGCCCGAAGCACCTGGGTTAGCTGTAAAAAAACTTCTCGATCGCATTGGTTTAACAATGAATGATATGAAAGTTGTTAAAAATCATAATCCTTTTGCAGTTAATGATGCCATTTTTGCTAAAACTATGAATTACGATTGGGCTAAAATGAATAATACTGGTTGTTCATTAGTTTGGGGACACCCACAAGCTCCAACACTTACTAGAACTATTATTGAAGCACTCGAAGAGGCTGTTGAATTAGGTGGCGGTTATGTGTTGGTTTTTGGTTGCGCTGCTGGCGACGTTGGTACTGCTGGTGTTTTTAGAGTTTCTTAATTTAGAATGGAGGTAAAAATATGATAAATCAAATGAGATCATCAACATTACAGACTCTTGGATTAGGTTCTGTATTTGAAATTTTTAAAAATGGAAAATTACCTGTTACTGCAGATGAATTAGTTGACCAAATATTCGGTAAAGCCGGTAATAGAGGTGCTTTAGTAATAACTGGTGCTAATGGAATAGTTGGTGCGGGCAAAACTATGCAACTTGGATCTAGACTTGAACCATTTGGTGTGCCTATTGTTGCATTAGATTTTCCTGGCATTTCCGATGGATTGGCTAAACAATATCCAGGACTTGTTAAAGCATTTGGAAAAGATAATGCGAATAATGTTATGGGTAACATTATAAAATATTATTACGATGGTAAAACTCTTCCAAAAGGCTTAGCTGCTCATAATCCTAAATTTCTTTTAGAGGCTATTCCTGAAATACTCGAAATTAAAAAGGAACATTATAAAACTTTTCGACAAAATTTTCCTGATATCGATATTTGGTCTGTTACATCTGGATTTCCAAGTTCACAACTTGGAGTTGGAATTGCACACCCTGCTTTCCCTCACGAAGTAAATAAAATATGGGAAATTGTGGAACCTGCACCTTCAGCTAGTTCAAAGTTGCTTTGGGCTTTGGGTATGATTCCAATGCAGGTTAGCGATAATTGGGCTTTTGTGCTTGATGTTTTTTTCTGCGGACTTACAGGTGCTGCTGCTCGTTTTAATCAAGCTTCTAATATGCCTTATTGGAAAGCTGATAAATATATTCGTAAATATTTTGGTCCAAATCCATTTAGGGCTCATGACGCTATTGGCGCTAAAGGTGCAAATTTCCTTACTTGGTCGTGCTTGCATCATTTAAGTAAAAATTATGGCGAATTGTTTACTCCTAGTGATAATTTAAATGAAAAGAAAGAAAATGGGACTAACTGGTATCCTCTAGATCACTTTAGACCAATGGTTGATTGGTCAATGGACGATAAAGAAATCGCAGAATTTAATACTTGGATTCTTGGTCCTTTGTTCCAAATGACAAGTTTAATGGTACACGAAAATCGTTCGCACTTATCTCAAATGAATCTTATTGGTGAATTATGTGCTCAATTTACAAGAGGCGTATTAGCTGTTATTCGTAGCATGGGAGCCGAAGCTACTCGTAAAATTGTTGCCGATTATCATAAGCTTCATCCCGAAGCTGCTAAACAAGCTTGGTATCCTGAAGAGTTCGATAAAATTGATTCTCCTGAATGGCAACAATTGTATGTTAATGCTGAACATGATGGAAATATTGGAGTAATCTCAATAAACCGTGAAAGTTATAATTACGATGTTAATATTGAATTAAATAGAGCTATCGATTGGCTAATTTCTAACAAAATACAAAATGTTATTGTTACTGGCGATTTTCATATTTCAACACAAATGGTTGGTGCCGATACAACTGAATTTTTCCCAGCTATTGAAGATGCCTCAAAAGGTATTGAATTAAGTAAGGAATGGTCAGTTACTGCTCGCCGTTTAAATTCAGATTTTAAAAATTCTGTAGGTTTTATTAATGGCAAACGCTGTCTTGGTGGGTTTCTTGAGTTGATGGTTCACTGTCATTACCTTGTTGCTGAAGGTAATGCTGCATTGGGTATGCCAGAGGTTACACTTCCTGTAATTCCTGGAATGGAAGGTTGTCACTGGCCATTAAGAAAAATGAAACCTGAAAATTATAATAATTTTTTACGTTTAATTTTATCTGGCAAATCTGTTAAAGCCAAAGATTCTGTAGGTTGGCTTGTAGATTATGCAGGTAGTATGGAAGATTCTATTAAAATGGCTTGGAAATTAGCTTCTGGTGATAATAGTATTAAAAAACGCGAAGTAAATGAAAAGAGTATTACTGATGTTCCTAATGAAATAGCTGGACTTGAAAATACTGATGATGAAATATTAACAGCATCACGAAAAGCAATTTTAGATTGTATTCAAGGTTCTTGTAAGGCTACATTGGCTGAAGCAATTTCAGTTCAAGCAAAATTTTCTGGAGATTTTATGGTAACAAAGCTTTGTAAAAAAGGTGTTGTTGGCTCTGTATATACTAAAACGTGGCAAGTATAACATAATGCAAAATAAATAAAAAAAGCGACCTAAACGGTCGCTTTTTTTATTTATGCTATAATTTATTTGTAAAAACTTAAAATTTTATCAATAACAAAATCTTGCTCTTTATCTGTTAATGTTGGATAAATAGGTATGCTTAAACATTTGTTATAATAATGTTCAGAAATTGGTAAATCACCTTCTTTTGAGCCGAGATTTTTATAATATGGTTGTAAATGCACTGGAACATAATGCACTTGTGCGTATATTTTGTTTTCTTTTAAGTAATTATATAATTCTAAACGATTTCCAATTTGAATTATATAAAGGTGATACGCGTGCCCAATTGTTATATCGTTAGATTGTGTTTTTATGGGAGAGTTTTTAAAAGCATTATCGTATTTTTTTGCAATTTGTTTTCTTCTTTCTAATCCCTCATTTGCTCTCTTTAGTTGACTAATTCCTAAGGCCGATTGAAAATCGGTTAACCGATAATTAAATCCTAGTTCTTGCATTTCGTAATACCAGCCACCATCGTTTTGGGTTAATAATTCTGAATTTTTTGTAATACCATGACTTCTGTACAAAAGCAATTTTTTGTATAATTCTTTATTGTTTGTTGTTACAATTCCACCTTCGCCAGTTGCAACATGCTTAACTGGATGAAATGAAAATATTGCTAAATCAGCAAAATTGCCATTGCCACAAAATTGTTTATTCCCTTTTTTATCAATAAAATAACCTCCAGGAGCGTGACAGGCATCTTCAATAATCCATAAATTGTATTTGTTGGCTAATTCTTTAAGCTCTTCAAGGTTTACTGCAAGTCCGGCAAAATCAACAGGAATAATACCTTTGTAAGTTCCTTTTGGCGATGCTTCAAGAATTTTTCTAATTCTGTTTATGTCAATTAAAAAAGTTTCGCTGTTAATATCGGCAAATGTAATATCTCCGCCGCAATATTTAACGCAATTAGCACTTGCAACAAAAGTTATTGGAGTTGTAATTACGTTATCACCTTTTTTAACATTTAACGCTAAGGCACAAATATGAAGCGCAGCAGTGCCATTGCTACAAGCTACAGCATATTTTGCTCCAATATATTTTGCAAATTGTTCTTCAAACTCGGCAATTTTTGGACCTTGTGTAAGATAATCTGATTTTAATACTTCAGTAACAGCTTTAATATCTTCGTCTGTTATATTTTGTCGTCCGTAAGAAATTGGTTTCATTTAACAAATTGTACTAAATTTTAAAATCGGGATAAACATATTGCTTAATTAAGTCGCGTATTTGCTGAACGCTAAGCCATTCGGAGTTTGTTCCTGAATTATATTTAAATCCAGGAGTAACTTCGGTTGCATTATGATGTGAAATAAATTTTTCACGATATTTTGTTGAAACAGAAGGCAAAATAGCATAATATTTACCTAAATCAATGGTGTTATATGAGTCTGTTTCGGTAATCATTTCTTCGTGTAGCTTTTCACCTGGACGAATACCCACAATTTTGGTTTTGCAATTTGGGGCAATAGCTTCGGCAACATCTGTAATTTTATATGATGGAATTTTTGGTACAAATATTTCGCCACCTAAGGCATTTTCAATTGCAAATAAAACTAAATCGATACCGTCTTCGAGCGAAATATTAAAGCGTGTCATTTCGGGATGTGTAATAGGAATAATCCCTTCTTCTCTTTTTTTCATAAAAAAAGGAATTACAGAACCTCTCGAACCCATTACATTGCCATATCTTACTGCAGCAAATTTTACATCTTTCGATCCTTTTATATTATTTGCTGCAACAAAAAGTTTATCGGAACATAATTTTGTTGCTCCATATAAATTTATTGGTGCTGCTGCTTTATCTGTAGATAGTGCAATAACTGTTTTAACATCGCTTCCTAAAACTGCATCAATTATATTTTGTGCTCCAAGAATATTTGTTTTAATAAATTCCATCGGATTATATTCTGCTGCTGGAACTTGCTTTAATGCTGCCGTATGAATAATTATATCTATTCCCTGACAAGCTCTTTTAAATCGTGGATAATCGCGTACGTCGCCAATAAAATATCTTATACATGGATATTTTTCGTGCGAAAATGTTTGCGACATTTCAAATTGTTTAAGTTCATCGCGTGAATAAACTACAATGCGCTTAACTTCGGGGTATCTTTTTAAAATAATTTCTACAAATTTTTTCCCAAACGAACCGGTACCACCAGTAATTAAAATTGATTTTCCGTTTAAAGCCATTTTTTTATTGTTTAAATAAATTTTCCCAAATATCGTTATTTTTTATTTTATCGTCTAAATTATTTGCTTTGTAAAAATTGTCGAGGTAATTGTAGTATTTGTTTTTTAATTCGTTAATGTTTTTGAGTTGGTAGTTTTCAAATATCCAAACTGTTTTTTTTAATTTTGGTAAAATAAGAAATAATTTTTTAATATAAAAAAAACTCCCAACTACCATTAGTATATGCTTTATGAAATATTTAGTCGAAAAAACTTTTATTTTTCGTAACCCATTTTTCTCAATATCATCAACGGTTTGTTTAAAATAGTACCCGGTTCTTAAATGATTTAACCCATCGTTAAAACCAATTGTATCTTCAATTATTTTTTTTCTGTATAATGTTAAATCTTGTTCGTTAAATTTTTCTATTTTTCCTGAACTATAATATTCGTCAATTATATTTTGAAGATCTTTATAATCTTGTGAAATTATTGAACCTTTGTAGAGCTTGTCTCTATTAAAGTTTGGGTCGGGATTAATTAATATTGTTATTTTGTTTAAAAGCCAAGCTTCAATAGCAGTTGTTGTTTCAAAACCTAACCAAATGTCGGAAATGTTTATTAAATCGTGAACGTTTTCTTTTTCTTTTATGTATAAAACATTTGGGTAATGTCTTAAACGCGACATTTCGTTTAAGCAATCGCCCGATAGGGATTGGTTTTCTTCGCTTGGGTGTTTTTTTAATATAAATAAAATATCGGGATTGTTTTTAATTGATTCTTCTAATATGTTTTCTACTAAATACATTTGTTTTTCGGCCCAAATTAATTTTTGGGGATCGTAATTAAAGAAAAAATTTAATTCTTCTAATCCTTGTTTATTACTCAGCTTGCCAAATGCCCAACCTGCATAACCAATTATTTTTTTGTATTGTGTTAAATTCTTTTTTAATAAATATTCTTCTTTTGATATAAAGTTATAAATCGAATATCTATCGAATCCAGTTGCACCTGTGTGAACAATTTTATTTTTTATTTCAGGAAGCTCTTTTTTCAAGAAATTACACGATAATTTTGACCAACAACATACAAAATCTTGATAAAAAATTTTGTCAACGTTATAACCCCAAAAATCAAAACTCCCGTCTGTTCTAAAGTTTCCTTCTGAAATTAATGCAAATACTTTTATCCCTTGTTTTTTTGCATATTTCGAAGCTTCAAAAAATAAGGTTGAGCCTACTGTATTTGGTAATAAAACTATATCGGGTTGCTTTTGATAAATTGAGTATGTGTTCCACGAAATGTCGAAACTTACTTCGCAATTGCAATATTTTTCAACAAAATAAATGAGTGGTAATAGCATCTCTGGATCCCTTCCCCAGTCTTCGTATAATAAACATAGTACTTTATGTTTTGCTTTCATTATTTTGTGATTTCAAATAAGTATTCAGCAATTTTTTTTGTTTGATTATTTACAGAATACAATTCTATATTTGAATTAATTGTGCAATTTGTTTTTGATAAGTATTCTGCATATTGTTTTGAAATGTAATTTTTAATTCCTATATAATCATTGTATTCAAAGCTTTTACCACAGTTTAATGGTTCTATTATTTTGTAAACATCACTGTTATTTGGACCTAAGCATAAAATTTGTTTTCGTGAAGCTATACATTCAAAAAGTTTTCCTGGAATTCGCCCCATTGCATTTTCGGCTTTATTTAGAGGTAATAATAAAACATTTGAGTTAATTGTTAAATCTAATGCTTTTTGTCTGTTTATATTACCAAATAGTGTTGTGTTTTCTATTAAATTATTTGATTTAATGCAATCTATAACTGAATAATCAACATTTCCGGCTAAATTTATTTGCAAATTGTTATTAAAATCTTTAATCTCATTTTTTAAATCGTGTAATACTTTTAAAAATATATCTGGCATCCTATCAAAGCCTAATTGTCCAGAATGCGAAATAATAAATTTATTTGATTGTTCAATTTTTCTGTTTTTAAAATCATCTTCGTCGAATCCCCAATAAATAACATCAACATTTTTAGCTCCTATTTTTTCAATATCATTTTTCCATGTTGGGCTTGCAATAGTAATTTTAGAAGCAGTTTTAAAAGCCTCTTGCTCCATCTTTTTATGCTTTTTATCGGCATATTTTGTAAGTTTAAGTAGTTTGTAATAATCTACCTGTGTCCATGGGTCTTGAAAATCGGCTAACCAAGGGATGTTATATTTTTTGCTTAATTTGCATGCAATAGCAGTGTTTGTATGGGGTGGTCCGTCTGAAAGAATTGCATCAATATGATTTTCGTTAATATATTTTGATAAAAATTTAATCGATGGGTTTATCCACAATGAGCGTGCGTCTGGAATAAAAAAATTTCCTCGTATCCAAATTGCAAGTTTGTCAATTATACTTTGTTTTTTATCTCTAACATATACTGGGTTGCTCGAATCGTCCTTTTTGCGACCAGAAAGTAATTTGAACGCTGAAAATGGTTCTATTATTTTGTGTTTTAAAATAGTTATTCCTTCGGGAATATCTTTAAAATTTGTTTCATCAAAGTATGGATAATTTGCATTTTTAGCTGTGTATATTATTGGTTCCCATCCATAATGCCTCAAGTATTTTGCAAACTTTAAGCATCTGTGAACACCTACTCCGCCCGAAGGAGGCCAATAATATGTGATTATTAATACTTTCTTTAACATAAAATAATTAGCAAATTTATAAATAATATTAGAATGAAATTAACATTGTATAGTAAATCACATAATAAAATCAGATTATTACAACAACAATAATATTT
>JAVHRJ010000411.1:0-2039 GCA_036171595.1 Bacteroidales bacterium | reverse complement strand
ATAATTTTACTTTTGAGTTTTGGATGCAACCTGGGAAAATTATGAGCAATTGGCTTACAATTTTAGATGATGGAATATGTAATAGTAATTTTTCCTATTATGTTGCTATTAGTCCAGATAGTATTTTAAATTTTAGGTCTAGTCCTGATGGAGTTTGTGCTACTGCAGATTCATATATATGTGATACAAAAATAATTCCAAGTGTTTGTCTTCATGTTGCTATTAGTTATTCATCGGCTGGAGTAAAAATTTATTATAATGGGTTGTTACAATCAGGTCATTATACTTCTGGTAGTTACAGCGGTAATTTGTTTGTGAGTAACGAACCACTTCGAATTGGTCCATATATACTTGCTAATGGAAATTTAACTAGTTGGTATTATGGAATGTTAGATGAGCTTAGAATTTGGACTAGAGTATTGACTCCTTCAGAAATTCTTGCAAACTATCAAAATCAATTAATTGGAAACGAAACAGGTTTGAAATTATATTATAAATTTGATATAAATATTACTGGACCTAGTATGACTGTTACAAATTACGCTACAGCAACTGGTTCGGCACTCAATGGTTTAACGTATAGTAATAATGCTGCTTCGCCTAGTACTATAAATTCTTGTTTTAATTATTTAGGAGTTGTAGAAAACATATTAGGTAATGAAGATTTATTAATTTTCCCTAATCCAACTGAAGGGAAATGTGTAATTAATACTAAACGTGAAATTAATGGTATTGAAATTTACAATGAGATAGGAAAGATGGTAAATAAAATTTCTGATTTGAAACCAATTTCACTAAACGAATCTTTTAGCTATAGGATAGATTTGACTGATTACCCAAAAGGTATTTACTTTGTTAAAATTTTTGAAACAGAGAAAGTTTACACTAATAAAATTATTTTATATTAATCGTATTCTTAGGTGTTTTTTAATAAACATGTTAAAAAACAACAATATCTAAAAAACTATTATCTTTGTATTATGTGATAATAATAATATGATTTTATTAAACTAAAAAAACAACAAATGAAAACTTTAATTTTTGCAATTGGGTTATTGGTTTTAATTGGCTTTAAAGTAAATGCACAACAACTACCAAATGGTGATTTCGAAAGTTGGACCCATCAAACATTTAATGAGCCGGATACTTTTCTTACTTCAAACACTCTTTGGAATGTGAATAATGTTACAAAGGTAACCGATTCATTTCATGGTTCTTTTGCTGCTAAATTAGAAACTGTTGCTTCTGGAAATGGAGTTGCTCAGGGAATGCTTTTAATTGGAACTCCAGGTAATCAAACTATTAACGGTGGGTTGCCTTTTACCGAAACACCCGATTCTGTTTCGGGTTATATTAAATATGATATTCAAACAAATGATACAGCTTTTTTTATTGTTGCATTTAAAAAGAACGGTGTTTTAATTTCACAACCTGCAGTTATAACTTTTATTGGTACACAAACAAATTATGTGCGATTTGTTATTCCAACTGGTCTTATACCATCAAATCCTCCAGATACAATGGTTGCAATTATTACATGCTCTAATATGGACCCACCACAAATTGTTGGCAGTACATTAACAATTGATAGCATAAGTTTTATTAACTCCACACAACCATTCCCAAATGGCGATTTTGAAAATTGGGCTACTGTTAATTCTGGCGACGACCCAAGTGGATGGGGAACTTATGCAAATCAATTCCCTTATTATAATTTGCCAATATTAGTAACTCAAACTCCTGATGCACATTCTGGTAATTTTGCTGTAAAATTAATTAGTGATACTGGTATGGTTCAACCGCCTTTTGGTACTGGTGTTTATGGCGATACTCTTATTGGCTCATTACAACTAAATTTAATAAATGGATTCTCGTCAACAAAATACCCTTTTGCTTATAAACCCGATTCGTTAGTTGGATATACAAAAGGAACAGTTGCTCCGGATACTAATAATTTTAATTTTATTATGGTTCAGCTTTCAAATAACGGTACAACAATTGGACAGGCATTTTATTTTACTCAAAGTTCTTCAAATACT
>JAVHRJ010000410.1:0-13156 GCA_036171595.1 Bacteroidales bacterium | reverse complement strand
TTAATAAATTTTATTAGGCATTTTTATTTTATAATCACAATAGTCATGTTTCGAGTCCTTCGGCAAGCTCAAGACAATTCCTCAACATGACAAAATAGTAAAATTAGTTATTCTTTAATTATATTTGTGCAAACAAAAATTATGGAAATTTTACTGTGTATTGCTTATTCATCGTTATTTGTTTTTTTTATTTATAAACTTAATTTTTTTAAGATTGAGGGTATATCAGCAAAAATTCTTTCTTTTTTATTTGTAATTAAAATTGATAGTGCTTTTGCTATAACTTTAATATATACTTATTATTACAAAGATAATTTTGAGTCAGATATTTTTAAGTATTTCGAAGATGGAAAAATAATTCATAGTAGTATTCATAACAATATATTCGATTTTTTAAGGTTAATTACTGGAATTGATGCTGATTCACCTCATTTAAATCAATATTATAACTTAACTAATTTCTGGTTTAAAGAACACGATTACGGTTTGTTAAATGATAATAGAACAATAATTAAATTTAATGCAATTTCATTAATCTTTTCGTTTGGATATTTAAATGTACATAATGTTTTTATGGCATTTCTGTCATTTTCTGGACTTGTTGGAATTTTTAAAGTTTTTTATAAATATTTTAAAGAAAAACGAAACTTGTTAATTATTTCAATTTTTTTAATTCCCTCTATACTTATATGGACTTCGGGAGTTTTAAAAGAAGGTCTTGTAATATTTTCATTGGGTTTTATAATATATTATTTCGATAAATTATTGAATAAAAAATTTATATGGAAATACTTTTTAGGATTGTTTTTTGCAATTTGTTTATTGTTTATTTCAAAATTTTATGTGTTACTTGCAATTATACCAGGTTTGATTTCTATTGTTGTAATAAAATGGTTTAAAAACAGATTCTCAATTTTTGTTTTTACATCAGTTCATGCATTAATTATTATTATTTTTTTTCTTTTTCATTTTTTATTTTCTCAATATAATTTAACTGAAATTGTTTCAACAAAACAACGCGATTTTATAAACATGGTTAATGTTGATTCGCATGCTGGAAGTCAAATTGATATTCCAGAATTGCACCCATCTTTAATTAGCTTTATTAAAAATACACCAAACGCAATATTAAATTCGTTTTTTCGTCCGCATGTATTTGAAATAAAATCGTTTATGTATGTTGTGCCTTCTATAGAAAATTTAATAATAATTCTGTTATTTGTTTTATTATTGTTATTCTATAAAAAAGTTGATTCTAAAAAATTATTATGGCTTTGGTTTAGTATCTCTTTTGTGTTGATATTGTTTGTGTTATGTGGGTTAACAACACCTGTTTTAGGAGCTTTAGTTCGTTATAGGGTTCCTGCATTACCTTTTCTTTTCATAATTTTTATTACCTTTATAGATTTTAATAAGATAACAGAACTTTCAAAACATATTACAAAATGGAAAAAATAGCTTTAGTTACTGGTGCCACGTCTGGAATAGGAAAAGCAACTGCTTTTAAATTATTAGAAGCTGGTTATTCAGTAATTATTTGTGGAAGAAGATGGAATTTGCTTGCACAACTCGAAAAAGAAATGATGAAAATTGGAAAAGTTTTATCATTAAGTTTTGATGTAACAAAAAGTGAACAAGTAGAACATGCATTTAATAGGCTACCGCTAGAATGGAAAAATATAGAAGTTTTAGTTAATAGTGCTGGTTTAGCCGCTGGATTGTCTTCAATTCAAAATGGCGATATTGAAGATTGGGAAACCATGATAGATACAAATATTAAAGGTTTGCTTTATGTTACAAAACAAATTACACCAATAATGATTGCTAATAAAAAAGGGCATATTGTTAATTTAGGGTCTATTGCAGGTAAAGAAGTATATCCTAATGGAAATGTGTATTGTGCAACTAAATATGCCGTTGATGCACTTACTAAAGCAATGCGTGTTGATTTGTTAGAACATAATATAAAAGTAACAAGTGTGTGTCCTGGAATGGTTGAAACTGAATTTTCAATTGTTAGATTTAAAGGAAATAAAGAATCAGCAAAAAAAGTTTATGAAGGTATTAGCCCTCTTAAAGCAGAAGATATAGCCGATGTTATTCTTTTTGCTGTTACTCGTCCAGACCATGTTAATTTAAATGATATTGTAGTAATGCCAACAGCACAAGCATCTGGAGTGTTTGTAAATCGAAAATAAAAATTAATGAACAAAAGATATTCTTATGACAAATTATTTCATTTTGTTACCGAAATATTTGTAAAAATTGGATGTAAAAAAATAGATGCTGAACTTGTTGCAGAAGTATTATTAACAGCTGAATTACGTGGAATTCCTTCTCATGGATTAGCTCGTGTAAAAACATATTTGGGATTGTGGGAGGCAGGACGAATAACATTAAACAATAATGTTAAAATTATTCACGAAACTATCTCAACTGGAACTATTGATAGTGGTAATGGATTTGGGATGATTGGTGCAAAACAAGCAATGAAATTAGCTATCGAAAAAGCTAAAATTGCTGGAACTGGTTGGGTTTCTGTAATAAATTCCAATCATTTTGGTATTGCAGGTTATTATGCAATGATGGCTCTAAAAGAAGATATGATTGGAATCACAATGACTAATGCAAGCCCGCTTGTGGCGCCAACTTGGAGCATTTCAAAATATTTAGGAACAAATCCAATTGCTGTTGCTATTCCTGCAAAAAATTATCCACCATTTGTTGCCGATTTTGCTACTACGCCAATTGCACAAGGAAAACTTTCGCTTATTGAACGAAAAGGTGAAAATTGCAAACAAGGTTTTGTTCAAGATAAAAATGGAAAATCGTCTACTAATCCTGCTATTTTAAAACAAGGTGGAGCAATTGTTCCACTTGGTAGCGATTATGAACACGGTAGTCATAAAGGATATTGCTTAGGTTCTATAGTTGATATTTTTTCGGCAGTTCTTGGTGGTGCTAATTTTGGACCATTTACTCCACCTCAAGTTGCTTTTTTACCTTTGTTGGAAAAGTCTACTGGACTTGGTATTGGTCATTTTTTTGGTGCTATGCGAATCGATGCATTTAGACCAGCAAGCGAATTTAAAAAATCAATAGATGAGTGGATAGAAACTTTTAAAAATGCTACCCCAACTGAAGAACATGAAAAAGTTTTAATACCTGGCGAACCTGAAAAACAAAATACAGAATATAATTTAAAAAACGGAATTTCAATTTTGCCTGATGTAGAAAATGAATTGTTGCAAATTGCTATAAAATATAATATTGAAAAATTTTCATGATAATCGAAAATTTTAAATCGTAATTCTTAAATCCTTAATTCTAAATTTTTTATTTTGGTTTTTTTACAAGCAGAAAATATTACAAAATCGTTTGGCGATTTAGTGCTTTTCGAGAATCTCTCGTTAAGTATTCATAAATCTCAAAAAATTGCTATAATAGCTAAGAATGGTGCAGGCAAAACTACTTTGTTAAATGTTATAACAGGAAAAGATAAACCCGATTCAGGTCAAATTGTTTTGCGAAATGGTGTATCAATAGGCTATTTATCTCAATCATTAAAATTAAATGAATCGAAAACTATTTTCGACGAAATTTATCAATCCTCGTCCGAGATAATTAATGTAATTAAAAATTACGAACTTGCCATGCTCTCAAACGATAAAAGCCAATTACAAAAGTGGTTGGAAAAAATGGAAGCATTACAAGCATGGGATTTCGAAGTTAAAGTTCATCAAATAATCGCAGAGTTACAATTACCAGATGGAAATATGCTTATTAGCAATCTTTCTGGAGGACAGAAAAAACGAGTTTTGTTAGCTTCTTTATTAATAAATGAGCCAGATTTACTTATCCTTGATGAGCCAACTAATCATCTTGATCTTGAAATGATAGAGTGGCTGGAAGAGTATTTAATGCATTCTAATTGCACGTTGTTAATGGTTACACATGATAGGTATTTTCTCGACCGTGTTTGCAACGAAATACTAGAATTAGACGATAAAACATTATACCAATATAAAGGGAATTACTCGTATTTTTTAGAAAAACGTTCAGAACGAATTGAAAGTCAAAATTCAGAAGTTGAAAAAGCTCGTAATTTGTTTCGTAAAGAACTCGACTGGATAAGAAGAATGCCTAAAGCTCGTACCACAAAAGCAAAATATAGAGTCGAGGCATTTTCAGAAATTCAAGAAAAAGCTAATCAGAAAAAAATTGAAAAAAACATTGAAATTAATATTGCAACTACACGATTAGGAAATAAAATTCTTGAAATATATAACCTTTGCAAATCGTATAGCGAAAATGTTTTAATTAAAGATTTTACGTATTTGTTTAAACGATTCGATAAGGTTGGAATAATTGGTCGCAATGGTACTGGAAAAACTACATTTTTAAATATAATTACAAATATTGTAAATGCCGATTCTGGTCATTTCGAATATGGCGAAACAGTTGTTGTAGGCTATTATAAGCAAGAAGATTTAAAGTTTAAAGAAGGACAAAGAGTTATTGATTTTGCAAAAGATATTGCCGAAGTAGTTGCACCTGTTGAGGGAAATAAAATTAGTGTTTCGCAGTTTTTGAATTACTTTTTATTTTCAAACTCAATGCAACATACTCCTATCGAAAAGCTTAGTGGTGGCGAAAGAAGGCGTTTGCATTTGGTTTCTGTATTAATGAAAAATCCAAATTTTTTAATTTTAGATGAACCAACTAACGATTTGGATATAATGACATTAAATGTACTCGAAGAATATTTAAAAGCTTTTCCCGGTTGTTTAATTGTTGTTTCGCATGATAGATTTTTTCTTGATAAAATATCTGATCACCTTTTTGTTTTTAATGGGAATGGTATTATAAAAGATTTTCCTGGAAATTATACTATTTATAGAAGTTGGGCAAATAAAAATATAAAACCAATTGCAAATAACATTAAAGAAAATAAACTCGAAAAATCGCCTAAGCAAACAATTGAAAAAGAAAAAAAATTAACTTGGAAAGAAAAAAAAGAATTTGAAAGTATCGAATCAGATATAAAAAACCTAAATGACGAAAAGCATGAAATTGAAATTAAACTTTCTAATGGAACTCTTTCTTCACAAGAACTAATAAATTTATCGAAACGGTTAAACGAAATAATTAAATTTATAGACGAAAAAGAGTTAAGATGGTTAGAATTAAGCGAAATATGAAGTTAGATATCATCAAATAAAGCAGTTGTGTTTTTTAATAAATTTTTATTTTTGTAATTATTTTTTTATTTAACAGGCAACGAAAAACGTTTCATAATTGTCTTATACAAAAAAGGTAATGAATATACCTGAAAAAAAACTAGTAGAATTATGTCTAAAAAAAGATTCAAATGCTTTAGAAATGCTATATAAACAGTATTCGAGCAAAATGTTTGGAGTTTGTTTGAGGTATTCAAAAAACCGTAAAGATGCAGAAGATTTGCTTCATGATGGTTTTATAAAGGTTTTTACTAGTTTAAATGAATATAAAGGTGAAGGTTCTTTCGAAGGTTGGATAAGACGAATAATGGCAAACACTGCTATTAATTTTTATAAGCGAAAATCAAAACTTCAGTTTGAAACTGGAAATAATGAGGAACCGCTTTTTGAACGTTGTTACGATAATATAATTGAGCAAATGTCAACAAACGAATTGCTCGACCATATTAGTAAAATGCCTGATGGTTATAGAATAGTGTTTAACATGTACGTTATTGAAGGTTACCAGCATAACGAAATTTCCGAAATATTGGGAATTTCTGCATCAACTTCAAAAACTCAACTTATGAAAGCACGAATGTATTTAATGAAAAAAGTAAAAAAAGAAGCGTATGAAAACGTTTAACGAAAATAAATTTGATGAACTTTTCAAGGAAAGGTTTTCAAATTATTCTGAAAATCCTCCTGATGTAGTATTTAACAAAATAAAAAATACTACTTCAAGTTTTAGCAATTATAATCCATTATGGAAAAAAGGTGGGTTTATTGCATCTGTTGGAGCGGTTGTATTAATAATTGCTGGAATATTTATTTATAATTATGCTAATACTTTTACACAAAATAAATCTACTAAATTATTGCCGGAAAATAATTTAATTGCTAATAAAAACACAAATAATAATATCGATAATGTTACAACAAATAAAACAGTAACAAATAGCAATAATAAAGTTTTAAACAATATAAATACAAATATAAAAGTAGTTGATAAGGTAGTGGAATTAGATAATTTACAAAATCTGAATTCTAATATCGACCCAGTAATAAAATCTAATTTGCCCGATAATAATCAAGTTCCCACAATTCAACCCGAATATTCTATTAAAGTAAAAGTGCAACCAGCAACTTGTCATAATTCTAATGGACAAATAATGTTAAATTCCGATAATGAAAATGTTAAGTTTTATTGCTTAGATGTTAATCCAATAAAGCCAATTACTTTTATCGATAAATTAAAAACTGGCACTTATACATTTAAAGCAGAATTAAATACAGTTTCTAAAAACTTTACTGTAGATATCCCTGATAGTGGTAATGTAAAAGCAAGATTTACTCACTACGAAATGACTCAAGCTGTTGGAGTACCTGTTTATTTTTCTAATAAATCAACAGTTGATGGTAAGAGCTTTGTGGGAATTGAAGATGTTACTTTTAAATGGTATTTTGGAGACGGCGTAAGCTCAGTTGAATCGGAACCAGATTACATGTATAATTCTGTTGGACCATTTACTGTTTCATTAGTAGTTTGCAATTCAATAGGATGCAAAGATAGTACAAGTTCAATGCCTATAACAATTGCCGGTTCTGATATTGATTCTCCTAATTCGTTTTCGCCAAATGGTGATGGTATCAATGATGTGTTTATGCCAGCAGTTCAGGGTGTGCGCACATTTGAATGTGTTATTTTTAATACAAATGGAGAAACAATATACAAATGGAATAATCCTGAAATTGGTTGGGATGGAAAAATAAATAATGGATTACAAATGGCAAAACATGGAATATATTATTACATAATTAATGCCGTTGGTGTTGATGGCAAAGTAATGAAATATAAAGATTTTGTTTACTTATTAAAATAGTAATAGGTTAAAATTTTATAATGCCTTAATAATCTCAATAAATTCATTTGCTTTTAATGATGCCCCACCTACAAGACCGCCGTCAACATCGGATTGGGAGAATAATTCTTTTGCATTTGCTGCGTTACAGCTACCACCATATAAAATTGAAGTTTCGTTAGCAATTGTTATTCCGTATTTTTCTGTTATTAATGTACGAATAAAATTATGAATTTCCTGAGCCTGAGCAGGAGAGGCTGTCTTTCCAGTGCCAATTGCCCATATTGGTTCGTAAGCAATAATTATTTTCGAAAAGTCATCTGGGCTTAATTCAAATACTCCTTCTGTTAATTGTTCTTTTATTACTTCGAAATGAATGTTTGATTCGCGTTCCGAAAGTTTTTCGCCAATGCAAAAAATTGGAGTAATATTATTTTTCAGACAAAGTTTAATTTTTGTGTATAATGTTTCATTTGTTTCGTTAAAATACTGACGGCGTTCAGAATGACCAATTATTGTATAATTTACACCAATAGATTTTAACATTTCTGCCGAAACTTCTCCTGTGTATGCTCCTTTTTCCCATTCTGCACAATTTTGTGCAGAAACAGAAATTTTATTTGTGTCAACTATTTGTAAAATTGCATGTAAATGTGTGAAAGGTGTTGCAATAATTATTTCTTTGCCATTGTTATTAAAGTTTTTAGCAAAATTATTTAATGTTTCAGCTAATTTTACACCTTCTTGTATATTAGTGTTCATTTTCCAATTTCCTGCAGCAATTTTTTTTTTCATTTTTTATTTTGTTAAATATTCTTTCTCGAATTCAAAAGGTGTTGGAATATCGTTGTAGTGCCATTTAGCTACAATAGTTCCTTTTTTTAATAATACAACTCCAGGGTTTGCCCTTATTATAGTTTTTAATGTTGTTTCGTCGCAACCGTATATCATATAAGGAGTTTTATTTGCAATCATAAATTTGTTAATATCCTCTTTTAGCGACGATGTTAAACCAATAAATAATAATTTTTTTGAAGTAGCCCATCTTGCTATTTCATTAATTTCTTTAATTTTTGATACGTCTGATTTTTCTAGTTTTGTAGAAATAATTACAAGAGTGTAATCGTCAATTGCTAAAACAGAATCTAAAATATTTTCACCATTAGCTGTGTTAATTGTAAGGTCGTGAATTGGGGTTTTATAACCTTCTTTAACCAATTTGGCTTCAGAAATACTAATGTATTTGTATTTTGTTCCAGTTCCCCAATAAATTGAATCGGCAGAATATTTACTTACAGAAATTTCAATTGTTTTGCTATTTGTTGTGTCTTTTAAAGTAATAAATTGTTCAAATTCATCTTTAGGCATTCCCTCAGGAACTTTCATCATTTCTGTAATGTTATTGCCAACTTTATATGGTAAAAAGTCGATTAATGGTAAGTGAGCGTATGAATACCAAATAGTGATAATAATAATTAATACGCCGATTCCTGAAAGCAACCACTGTTTAATACAAGAGCAATATGGCTTATTTCTTTTTTGGAATATAAAAAGAATAAGTGTTGGGACTATTATTATAACATTCTTGTAAAATGTTTGCCAATTCGAAAGTTTAATAAAATCGCCAAAACAACCGCAATCAGAAACTTTGTTAGATATTGCAAGCCATAAAGTTAATGGCAAAAAGAAAAGCATTAGCAATAGTGCCCCCCAAGTTGCAAGTCGAAATTTTAGTCCAAAAAACAAACAGAAACCAACAATAAATTCAGCACTTATCATTATTATTGAAAATATTAAGGCGTATGGTACAAATGCTTCCATACCTAGTGCTTCAAAATATTCTTCAAATTTATATACTGACCCCCAAGGGTCTACAGCTTTTATAAAGCCCGAAAACATAAAAACTGCACCAACAAATATTCTGCTAACTAATAATAATATTCTGATTATCATATTCGTATGTTTTTTATTTTTTAAGTTTAAAAATAAGTAGTTTTAACGAAAATTAAAATTTTAAAATCTTAAATATTATTAATTATTAATTTTTTTACTTTGTTAAAAATTTCATTTGGAGGTAACATGTCGTTATTCTCATTATTGCAATCAATTTTTTTAATATTTAAATTGCTTTCACAAAGTTTTAAATATTCAGTTCTAACTTGCTCTTGAAAAGTTAAACTGTTTTCGTGAATATCGTTATTCCCATTTAAATAATTACGTTCTTGACCAGTACGAGCTTCAGTTAGTTTGTTTTTTGTGAAAACAAAAGGTACATCTAAAAAAATATTTAAATCGGGTTTAGGTATATTGTTATATTCGAACTCAAAATCTAAAATCCATTTTTGTAAAATTTCTTTTTCTGTTTCCGAATTTAATTTTGCACATTGATAAGCAATATTCGAAAATACATACCTATCAGCAATAATGGTGTAATCACCATTTAGCCAATTGGTTATTGTTTCGGAAGCGTCTTTTCTGTCCCCTGCATAAAGCATTGCAACAATATATGGGTTTACAGAATCAATGCTACCAAATTCACCACGAAGAAAACGTGCAACCATTTCGCCATAAAATTTTGAATCGGTTCGTGGAAAGTGCAAAAACTTGGTTTTTATATTTTGTTGGTTAAAATATTCGTTTAAAAGCGAAACTTGAGTCGATTTACCAGCACCATCTAATCCTTCTAAAACTATAAATTTCATATAAAAAATTTGAAAATTATTAACTTTGAAAAAAATGAAATTGATTATGTGTAAAGATACATTTTTTCGTAAAAAAACAACTTTGCTTTTTAGAAATGAGATTTTTGAGTTAAATGGGCCTATAGTAATGGGGATTTTAAATGTAACTCCCGATTCATTTTACGATGGTGGTAAGTATAAAACAGAAAAGGAAATTGTTGAACAAGTTGAAAAAATGTTATTTGATGGTGCAACAATAATTGATGTTGGGGCTGTATCAACTCGTCCAAATGCTGAATATATTGGCGAAAACGAAGAATTAAATCGCTTAAATCCGGTAATGTCAGTTTTATCCAAAAAATTCCCAAATGTTTGGTTTTCTATTGATACATATCGCTCGCAGATTGCCAAAATTGCTGTTGAAGAGTTCGGTTTTGGAATGGTTAACGATATTTCTGCTGGTGATTTCGATAATAAAATGTTTTCAGAAATTGCACGATTAAATATACCTTATATTATAATGCACATTCAAGGAACGCCTTCAGAAATGCAAAAAAATCCAACTTATAATAATGTAACACAAGATATCATAGAATATTTTTCTTCAAGAGTTAATAAATTAAAGCAAATGGGAGTAAAGGATATTTTAATTGACCCAGGTTTTGGTTTCGGAAAAAATATTGAGCACAATTATACTTTACTAAAAGAGCTTAAAGCATTTGAAATTATGGAATTGCCAATTGTTGTTGGAGTTTCACGAAAGTCGATGATTTATAAATTGCTTGATACTACACCAGAATTAGCGTTAAATGGAACAATATCGGTTAATACTATAGCTTTGTTAAATGGTGCAGACGTGTTAAGAGTTCACGATGTAAAGCAAGCAGTTGATGCTATAAAAATTGTTAATATGTATAAGCAATCTTAATTTTTAATACTTTTACAATAAAAAAATATTAACAAAATTGATAACAACATTTATAAATATTACATTTTTCGATATACTTGATATTTTACTTGTAGCTTTTGTTTTGTACAAAGTTTATATGCTAATTAAAGGTTCGGTAGCAATAAATATTTTTGTAGGAATTGCTGTAATATATGTTGTTTGGGTTATTGTTAAAGCATTAAAAATGCAAATGATAAGTTCAATTTTAGGGCAAGTAATTGGAGTAGGGGCTATAGCTCTTGTAATTGTTTTTCAGCAAGAAGTTCGACGTTTTTTATTGTTAATTGGATCAAAATATTTTACTCAAAATTATAAATTAAAATTTTCACGTTTGTTTAGTATAAAATTTAAAGCCGAACCGCTTTTAAATATTAAATCAATTACTATTGCTGTTGACGATATGGCCAAAAAGAAAATTGGGGCGTTAATAGTAATCACAAAAAAAATGAGTCTTGATAATTACTCACACATTGGTGATGAGCTTGATGCAAATATTTCGAGTAGGATATTAGAGTCTATTTTTTCAAAAGAAAGTCCATTGCATGATGGTGCTGTAATTATTTTTAATAATAAAATTAAATCAGCTCGATGTATTTTACCTGTTTCAGATAGAATAGATTTGCCACCACATTACGGAACTCGACATCGTGCTGCACTTGGAATGACTGAAACTACAGATTCGTTTATAATTGTTGTATCTGAAGAAACAGGAAGTATTTCTTATGCATTAAATGGCGAATTAATATACGATATTAACATTAAGCAACTTATATCAGTTCTTGAAAAAGAATTTGTTTAAATGAAAATTATAATAACAGGTGCTTCTGGTTTTGTTGGCAGTGCATTAAGTAATTTATTTTTATTGCAACAGCATCAGATAATTAAAATTAATAGAAAAGATTATTCTCTTTCAATTAATGATTTTTCATCTAAATTTGAGAATGCTGATGTTGTTGTAAACCTTGCAGGTGCTACAATAAATAAAAGATGGACACGGAAATATAAACGCGAAATATATGCAAGCCGAATTTTAACAACTCGAAAAATTATTGAAGCTATTAGTGTTTGCAAAATAAAACCTAAGATATTAATTAATGCTTCTGCAATTGGATTATATGATGATATTCATACGCACGATGAGCAAAGCACACATTTAGCATATAACTTTCTTTCAAAAGTAGTTCGCGATTGGGAGCATGCAGCCAACAGAGCTTTTGAGTATGGAACGCAGGTTTATATTTTTCGATTTGGAATTGTAATCTCAAAAAATGGTGGAATGCTTAAAAAAGTATTGCCAATTTTTAAATCCGGATTTGGTGGAAAAATTGGAAAAGGGAATCAGTTTTTTAGTTTTATCCATCTTTCCGATTTGTTAAATGTTTTTGAATTAGCAATAAAAAATTTCTTACCAGTTGGAGTTTACAATTTAACTTCTCCTGAAATTTCAACAAATTTAAAATTTACAAAACAATATGCACAATTATTAAATAGACCTCATTTTTTTAAGGTTCCAAAATTCGTATTAAAAATTTTATATGGAGAGGGTGCAAATGTGCTAATTGGTGGGCAAGCTGCAATTCCTTCAATGTTATTAGAAAATGGATATAAATTTAAGTACGAAAAATTGGAAGATGCTTTGAAATGTGAAATATAAATTAACATGTATTGGAAATAGCATCTTGTTAATAATTTGTTGTAATTTTTTTTGAGTTATTTAATAATATGTTACATTTGTAGTAGTTAAAGGTAAATTTTTTCGTAAGAAAAAGTTGAAAGGGAATCACGTTAAAATCGTGAGCAGTACCCGCTGCTGTGAGTTCTTATAGTTTTCGGAATACTACGCCACTGTTTATAATAAATGGGAAGGCTCACCGAAAATAGAACAAGCCAGAAGACCTGCCTTAAACAATTTTTCAAAGCTTTCGGGATAAAGGCTTGGTGAGAACTATCAGTTTTCTTACCAAATCATTTTTACGAAGGTTTTAATTTAATAATTTATTAATTAAAACTTATTTGTTATGTTAAAAAAAATGTTTTTATGCGTTAGCCTTTCTTTAGGCTTGATTTACTCATCTAAATCACAAGTTATTAATTTCGAAGATTTGTCGTTGCCTCCAGATACATTTTGGAATGGCTCCGATTTTTCGGGCGGTTTTTATTCTGAAATTTTTGCTCATTTTCCTAATAATTTCGTTGATTACGGTGGCGGTTATACCGCTTGGGATGGTTTTTCGTATTCGAATAAGCTAAATGATAGTTTACAGGATTTTAACAATATGTACAGTTGTTATGCTGGTCATCAATTGGTAAGTTCTTCAATATTTGGATTGTCTTTTAACTCTATTAATTGGATGACAAATGAAATAATTCCTACCGAAATTTCATTTACAGTGCCTGCTATTTGCCATTCAATTTATATTACAAATACTGCATTCACTGGACTTA
>JAVHRJ010000409.1:0-2626 GCA_036171595.1 Bacteroidales bacterium | reverse complement strand
TATTTTAATAATTGCTTTTATTTTAAGAGCTTATCGTTTATCTTCCATTCCGTTTATGCACGATGAATTTAGTGCATTATTACGAACTCAATATAATAGTTTCCATGAATTAATTGAAAAAGGGGTAATGTTAGATGGCCATCCTCCATTAATTCAAGTATTTTTATTTTACTGGGTAAAGATTTTTGGATTTTCGGAAGCATGGTTAAAGCTGCCTTTTATTGTTTCGGGCGCTATTGCTGTTTATTTGGCTTACAAAATAGCTTCCGACTGGTTTGGAAAAACTCCTGCGGTTGTAATTGCCTCACTACTTGCTTATTTGCAATATCCGATTTTTTACAGCCAAATAATTCGTCCGTATTCCAGCGGATTATTTTTGATTTTGCTATTTGTTTATTTTTGGAATAAAGTAATTTTTTATTCTGATAAAAAACGATATTATAATCTATGTGGATTTGTTATAGCTGGTGCATTATGTGCATATAATCATCATTTTGCTTTATTACAATTAGCGATAATTGGAACCACAGGATTTTTCTATTTAAAAAGAAAAAATTTACTTTTTTATGCAGGTGCATGTGTTGTTATTTTTATTTTGTACTTGCCCAATATAAGTATTTTTAAAGCCCAATTAGAAATGAAAGGAATTGGAGGTTGGTTGAGTAAACCTGAAAATGATTTTATTTTAAATTACCTGTTTTATATTTTTCATTATTCTTTGGTTACGGTTATTTTTATTATTCTGATATTTGTTTCAGGATTTTTTATAAAACCTTTTTTTACAATTCAAAGAAAAAGCTTTTTATGGGTTTCGCTTGCATGGTTTGTAGTCCCTTTTTTAATAGGATTTTTTTACTCAAAATACGTAAATGCGGTTTTGCAATATTCTGTACTGATTTTTGCATTCCCTTTTCTTTTGTTCGGAATTTTCGGGTGGATGAAATCCAATAATTTTAAGTTTAGAATAATTGCAACTATTTTACTCGCATTTGTTTGTATTTCAACACTTATTTTTGAACGAAAACATTATAAAATATTTTACAATTCACCTTACGAACAAATTGTAAAAGAAGCAATTTTTGAAAGCGATAGTCTTAAAAATAATAATTGCCTTGTTGTTTTTAGTATGAATATTCACGATACTGCCAATACTCCTTCTAAAATTTTTAACTATTACGCCGATAAGTATAAAAAGATAAACTTTATTAATATTTATGATGCTGATAAGCCCGAAGATTTTAAAACGCTTCAACAAGTATTAACAAATTTTAAAGGAAACTACATTTACTACGGATACCTTGCCGATGCTTTTTGCGAAGTGTATCCGCTTATTCAGCATTATTTCCCATACATTTATAAAACAATGAATTATTATGGAGGAAATGCTGTTATCTTTTCAAAAAAACCAACATCAAGCGGAAGCGATTATATTTACAATTCCGAAAATTCTTTTGAAGGGAAAGTTTTAAACTGGAGCAATTGTAATGCTGCATTTTTAATTGATAGCACAGCTTCTAACGGAAAATTTTCGTATCGTTTTGACAGTATTTCAGAGTGGGGTCCCTGTTTTTCGGATACTTTATTAAAAATTGCTGATAATTTAGTTAATTACATTGATATAAGCGTTGATGTTATGCCTTTGAGTAATTTTACTAATGCTCAATTAGTTTCGGGCATTGAGCAGGATAAGTTAAATTTGTTGTGGAGTTCATCTCAATTTAAGAATTTTTTAATGGTTCCGGGTAAATGGAATACAGTTACTCATTCTATTAAACTTCCCGATATTAATTTAAAAAATACTAACCCGCTGCTTAAAGTGTATATTTGGAACAGTGAAAAACAAAATTTTTTGATAGACAATTTCAGAGTTAGAGTCAGAAAAGGGAATCCGATTTTATACTGGATTGTTAATAAGGAAGTTAAAAAACAGTAAATATTAAAATGGTCATTCGGTTGTTAAACAATTTAACGTATATTGAATGACTGCTTTGTAATTTAACACAAATTATTACCGATTACAGTATAATTCAGGTTAATCATTCATATTTAAAATTTATGCAATTTAAAGTTTTTGCAATTTTTTTAAAAATATTCAACTTTACAAAATGATTAACTTAAATAAAAAGCCGATATTCTTTAACACTTTTCAATATTTTAAAGGCGATAATTTAATTGCTCTTTTTATTACAATTATTGCTGCAATATTAAGATTTTACCGTTTCTCAGAAATTCCATACACACTTGACGAACTCAGCGCTTTATCCCGAACTAATTATAATTCTTTTTCTGATTTTATCAGATTAGGTATATTGGTTGACAATCATCCTGCAGGAATACAATTTTTTCTGTTTTTTTGGGTAAAAGTTTTCGGTTATTCAGAAATGGCTGTAAAATTTCCATTTATTTTAAGTGGAATAGCATCAGTTTGGTTAGTATATATTATTGGTAAAAAATGGTTTAATTCAACAGTGGGATTACTCTCGTCTGCTTTTATTGCAACAATTCAATATACAGTAATGTATAGTCAGATTGAAAGACCTTATGCTTCAGGTTTATTTTTTTTCTTATTGCTTATTTATTTTTGGTCGAATATAATTATAGAAAAAAGATATAAAATATATAACTG
>JAVHRJ010000408.1:0-2634 GCA_036171595.1 Bacteroidales bacterium | reverse complement strand
ATCATCCCATCATCCCATCATCCCATCATCCCATCATCCCATCATCCCATCATCCAACCCTTCTCGAAGTTTTTCAGCGATAGCATTAATTTCATACTCACAGCCCTGTTCCTTCAATGAAGTTACAAATGCCTCATGAGATCTGCCTTTGCGATATTCGGGCTCTTTTTCAGGATGCGTTAAATATTTTTTGAACGTTGATACTGGTTCTGAAACATTCAATACAGCATGATATAACATTTTTTCTTTTCTTCTGTAGATAGATGATCCTAAGATTTTTCTTTCACCGATAGCAATGTCCGAAATGCCTTTATCCATCAAATTCTTTAATCCCAAATTCTCTAATACTTGAATGATTTGTTTATTAATTAGTTTAAAATAATATTGTGGATTTTGGAATTTTTTTGTTAAAGTAATAATTGATATAATGATTGTATTTGGCGATATAACAACCGTTTGTCCACCAGAAGGTCTTTTGTAAACTGGGATCTTATCATTTATTACATGCTCCACAATTAATGTGCTTTCTACCGTATTGCTTTGCCCAAGAACGATGCAAGTCATTTCTGGAATCCAAATTTCATGAACATTCGAAGTTGCCGTTTCAAAAAGGTCAACATCTGAAAAATTGTATTTTTTTAGTTCAATGTTCAATTTAGTAAGCCATAAATGTTTTTTTTAACTTCTCAAAAGTAGTAAGAAAATATCAAATAATTTTTTTGGGTATTAAAACGAGTATAATTTCACTATATAATCCTTATTATTAAGTAAATAAATATTTTTATTCTCGATGCGAACGCTATACTGTTTTTAATAATTGAATAATATTCTTACCTTTACTTTTTCAATGCAATCACCTTTCATTTATAGCAAAGTAAAACAAATTAGAATTAAAACTCGACCTGAAAAAGAAAATGAATAATACTGACACACAAACAAAGAGTAATAAAAGCCACACAATCCGACACACGACCAAAGCTTTTATTACACATTGTTTTTTCGCCACTTAAAAATAATATTGATAGTAAAAATAATAAGTATTACATTTGAAAAAATATTAATTGATGATAAAATTGAGATAATCAGTAAATAGCAAAGTAAAAATGACCAATTATAAAAACAATTTGCCTATGACATAAATAGAAATATTAAAAACGCAATACAATTGCGTTACAATAATAAAAGCGTTGCTTAAAATATTTCTCTCAAGATAAAACCGCCAATTTTATTAGAGTTCTGAGAAATAGGAAAAGTGAACGCGCCCGACAGGGCGTGTTCCTTTTGTCTGTTTCATTTGAACTCGGGTGCTTGGCGGTACCTATCTTGAATTGAAACAAAAGCAAAAGGTTCACGCCTTTTTTATTGACTCCACTCACGGACAGCCTTTCTTAATACTAACCTTCCCTTTGAACCTGTGGGCAGAAAATAATACTAAATTAAATGAGTGCAATTTTATCACAAAGTGATTGGAAAAAAGAAATGTTTGAATGGAGGAGGTCACAAATGACTATGATGAGCAATTATTTTACAATCTTTCTATTTATATCAATAGGCCTAATCGCAGTTGCAACAAGTAACATTGAAAATAATAGTATTTGCTTACTTTCGATTAAACTTATAATTTTTCTTGTCTCTGTTTTGACAATAAGGATTTCTATTATTGGGTTTAAATATTGCTACAATTATTCCCAAAAATATAACAAGAAGGCAAGTGAATTGATTTACAAAGAAGAAACCAAAGATGATTCTAATGAGGGCGGTAAAGAAATTTTAGAAAAGATAGGGAAACATTTAAATTATACAAAATGGTCTTTAGCCTTAAATCTTTTTTTTGTTTTTCTCTTATTCGTTGCAATTTTTACTAATAAACATAGTTGTATTAAACTTTAATTTTAAATAAATGAAAAAAATTTACACAATTTTAATAGCAATAGTACTAGGTACTACTGCTTTTGCTCAAATTCCCACAAATGGTCTTGTTGGTTATTACCCGTTCAATGGCAATGCCAACGATGAAAGTAGTAATGGAAATAATGGAACTATAAATGGTGCAACACTTTCAACAGACAGGTTTGGAAATGCAAATAAAGCTTATAGTTTTGATGGTATTTTAAATAATATTTCTATTAGCCATAATAATTCATTGAATGCATTTCCAATAACTATTAATACTTGGTGTAAGGGTGAATCATCATTTGGTTCAATAATTACAAAATATGTAGGATGTTCCAATAATGGATGGAGTTTACATGTAAATTCAGATAAATTATCTTCATTTTATTACAATCAAAATGGCGGTGCATATTCTAGTTTTGATGGTGATGGATCTTCTTCTTTAGTAGTAAATGATAATACATGGCATATGGTTACTGCTACTTATGATTTAACAGGAGGAAAGATATATTTTGATAATGTGTTGATTTTATCAGAACCTTTTGTTGGTACTCCTTCAGCTTGTACAAATACTGAAAATATTTTAATTGGTTCAAGTATAACAGGAGCATGTCCTGACACTTGGTATTTCAAAGGAAATATTGATGATATCCGCATCTATAATCGTGCATTAAATCAAACAGAAATTACAGCCCTATACCAAGAAGGTGGTTGGTCTTCCCTCAATCAGGGTTTAGTTGC
>JAVHRJ010000407.1:0-2636 GCA_036171595.1 Bacteroidales bacterium | reverse complement strand
TAAAATTACAATATTCTAAAGCAGATAATTCTGCTGAATCGCCAGCCAAATATGCTTTATAATATTGTAATTTTAATATCTGCGGATAAATTGAACCGTGCGGACCAGAAGATTCTAAGTCATCGCTGGCATGGCAGTCGCTGCAATAAATTAAACTATTTGCGGTAAAAGGCGAAATGAGCCCTGAAATATTTTGATTTTTTCCCTGCACAACAACAGGGTGTGATGAAATTGCAGAAGGTTCGAACTCAAGTCGGGTGTTGTTTTGCATAATTTGCCGCGATGTAGGCGAAGGAGTTACGGGATAATCGGAATGACAACGGAAACATATTTCGTATTCGTATTGTGAAATTAAAACAGGTTTACCGGAAATGTCAACTCCTAAAACATTAGAGTTGGCACCTTTTACAAAGGGAGCTTTTGCTTCGTTTGAATTTGATGCGTGAGGATTATGGCAATCGATGCATTCTACATGTTTATTCCCAATTCCAACCATAGCTTCTTCGTTGGGTTTATGAATATTAATATACCCCTCAACATTATGCCGGTATATTTTGGTAAAATCTTTTTGAATATTAAGCTCACTTACATTCCCATTGTGGCAGTCGTAACAATTGTTTTCTTCGGGATGGTATTTCATTAACCAGCTTTTGCCATTGGCATTATGAGAATTATGACAATTGTCGCAGGCATTTTGAGAAACAGTTAAATAAGGTTGAGCAAGGTGTTCCCAAGGATTAGTGCCGTTGCCATTCCATGAACTTGTTGATATTTTATGAGAAGATGTTTCCCAGTTTTTAATACTGTGGCAACGAATACACAAATCGGAAAACTCATTAGAAGCTAATAAAAAATTGGTAAAATTATTTTTATGTGGGTCGTGGCACGATGTACATTGTACTTTCGATTGGGAGTCTAATAACACATCAGAAAGCGGGGGTGTTTTTAACTGACCGTCAATAGCTGCAAGAGAAGAGTTATATACAAATGAAACAGGATGCTCGTCAGATAAATCAGTTGTAAGATTGCCTTTTTTTAAAGGGGAATTCATCGAAATCGGCTTTGATTTATTTGCTACATCGCCAAGTGCAATAGTTCCATCGTGGCAAGATAGGCACAAAATACTTGAGCCATCGGGCTGTCCGGGCTTTGCATCTAAAGTTGAACTGTTATATAAGGTATATACTGTTCCTTTACTTTTCCGGTTCCACATAGGAGCATTTGGAACACAATTATGAGTAGTATGGCAAAAAATACATATTTCCTGTTCAAAAGTTGCTTTTGATACGCCTGGACCAGAAACAGATAAATTATGTACTGTATTAACAATAGATTGAGATTGTGTTATTCCATTTATCAGAACAGATAATAATATGAATGTGAACCTTTTCATTTTATATTATGTATATTAAGTTTAAATATCTGAACTCTGGAATTGTAAGTATCGGAAACATAAATATAATTATTTTTATCAATATAAATTCCCGAAGGCATCCAAAATTGTCCTGGTTCTCTGCCTTGTTCACCAAAGTAGTATAAAAATTTACCATCTTTGTCGAAAACCTGAACATTATGAAAAAGTGCATCAGTTATATATATATTATGATATGAATCGGTAGCAATCCCTTTAGGTCGGGCAAAATAACCCGAGGCGTCTCCCTGCTTTCCAAAAGACGAAACAAACTCACCTTCTTTATTAAATATTTGCACCCTATAATTCATCGCATCAATTATATAACAATATCCTTCATTATCAATCCAAATTGAAGTTGGGTAATTAAATTCTCCATTCTTTGTTCCTCTTTTACCAATTCTTTTTATCAATTTACCCTTTTGGTCTAACACCGATATTCTATGAGCTGATGTTTCTACTACCCAAATCTCATTTTTTAAAACAGAGTATGCTATCCCGGTTGGTTGTTCTAAAACAAGAGAATCGTTTAATATTTTAACTTCTTTTTCGTCTGTAAAAATACAAAATATTTTATTTAACCTTGAATCTGTAAAAAGAATTTCCTGATTTGTAAAAAAAGTTGAATTAACAATTGAAGGTAAGTAAATGTTTTTTTTCTTAACACATTTAATTGATTTAAGTTGCTTATTTATAACATAAATCAGATGTCCTTGTTCCTGGTCTAAAACAATAAATGTATCGGGATTTATAGCAAGAACCGACATTGGTTTAATTAATTCGAGTTGTTCATCTTTGCCTGTAATTAATTCAGAAAATTTTTTAAAGAAACTATTTGTGTTATTTTTAGTAACAGAAGGAAACTCACTAATCCATTGAATTATGGAATCGTTTCCGACAAAAAAGGGCTTTTGAATCTGAGCAATAGTTTGCAAGTTAGCAACCAATATTAAAAGTGTTACTATTAAAATTTTAATATTATAACTGATGTTACGCATGCTTTCGATATTTAATTATATGAACATCATTAGGCACGACATTTATGTCGTGCTCAAAATACAACGAAAAGAAAACGGGCTTTAGCCCAAACCAAGAATTAAGGTTTAACAATATCAAATCCATACCGTTCAATAAATTTATTATATTCCTGTTGAAATGTAATCTTTTATATTTCAACGCCATAAATGGCGTTGCTAATTATTTTGCGTAACATCAGTTATTAATT
>JAVHRJ010000406.1:0-2637 GCA_036171595.1 Bacteroidales bacterium | reverse complement strand
TTATTAAAGAGCATGGCTTAAAAGAAGATTTAACAAAAGACATTAAAGCAATGCTCTTTAATAACATTTAGCACAACTTTATCAACATAAGGGCGATAAGGCTCCATTAAATCATCGGCTAAACAATATGCATTATATCGGTTGTGGTGAAATATTCCTAACGTTGGCAATAGCCCAGCACTTACAATGCTTCGAGCCATTGTGCCACGCAAAATGGCATATCCGTAATTTAAATAATTATTTGGCGGGTTGCCTTCGCGTAAGCGTTTAAATGTAGCTTCACCAATTTCTTCATCAATATTTTCTGTGTCTTCAATGTTATCATCTGCTTTTTCGAAATTTTTTAAATCGATACCCGAAAAAATATGTTGCCAGTAATATGCTGCTGCTGTTGCTTCGCAATTATTTGTATCGCCACTATTTACATTTTTATATAATGGAATTAAATAATTATTATTTATTCCAATACTTTGTAATAATAATGCCTGGTTTTTTATTTTTTGACTTGCAGTTTGTGCCCAAAGTTGTTTTTTTAACGGTTCGCTTGCATCAATTTGAGCTCTGAATCTTTCGCTTTGAATAGTATTTCCGCTTAATGGCAATAATAATCCTGCTGGTAAATGTTTACTGTTACATGTTATAACAGCGGTATTGTTATTGAGCAACGCTTCAATAAGTCCTTGTGTTATTGTTACTTGCTTGTTGTCGAGTACAACTATGCCAATGTCTTCAATCGGAATTGTAGCTTTGGCTTCTTTTTTATATTCTGCAAAACCATCAATATTTATTATTGATTGGTTTTCTGTTTCTGCTAAATGCACAACCATTTGCTCATCTCTTAAATTAAGATAAGCTGGGTTTCCAAAATATAAAGTTCTTTTTATCATAGTAAACTATTAGTTTATTTAAACGAACTTACCATGAAAATCAAAAGTGAAACTTTTGATTTTCATGGAAGAATATTATAAATTTTTTAAATAAATATTCAAAAATTCTGATAAGTTACAAATATTTATTTTTTCTTTTGTTTGATAATTGTCGCCTGCGGGCATAATTATAAAATTATTTTTTGTTTTTAAATCGGTAATTGATTGTATAAATCCTTTACTAACCTGAGGTGCATTAGATAATTTAATTTCTATACATACAATAGGTTTTATTCCTTTTACCAAAACTAAGTCGGCTTCGGTTCCCTGATGAGTACGATAAAAATATAAATCCAGATGTTCCGGTTTTAATTGCCTTATTTGTTCAATAACAAATCCTTCCCATGATGTGCCCACGCCTGGATGTCCAAATAAATCGTCGATGTCTTTTGTCTTAATAAGTGTATGTAAAATACCTGTATCGCGAATATATATTTTTGGTGCTTTTACCAAGCGCTTTTTTAAATTGTTAAACCATGGCTGAAGCCTAGTTACCAAAAAAGCTCCTTCCATATATTCTAAATATCTGCCAACAGTAGGTGCTGTTACACCTAAAGATTTACCGTAGTTTTCTTTGTTCCATAAACTCCCATTGTTATGTGCCAGCATTGTCCAGAAATTGCGAATTGTTACCGACGAAAAATCAACGCCAAACAATTCTTTCATATCTTTTTCGGTGTACGATTTTATTAAGCTGGTATACCAGCTATGAACAGCAGAATTTTGTTTTAAATTTAAAGCTGTAGGGAATCCTCCTTTAAGCCATAATGTATCTTGTGTTATTTTATTTTTTTTTGCTTCTATAAGGTTTATTCCTCCTAAATCGAGATATGCAATACGTCCAGCTAATGATTCCGATACTCCTTTAATTAAATGTGGCGATGATGAGCCTAACAATAAAAAACGTGCAGGCCTTCTGTCTATATCAACCAATGCCCGTATCAAAGCAAAAAGCTTTGGCATTCGCTGCACTTCGTCAATTATTACAAGTTTATGCTTGTTTTTTAATAAATAACTTTCAGCATCATTTTGTAAACGATTAAAATGGCTATCTAATTCCAGATCCAGGTATAATGTTTCTTTTTTTGCTTTATCTGCGTATAGTCTGGCAAGCGTGGTTTTGCCTATTTGTCTGGCACCCAGCAATGCAACAACAGGGTTTAGTTTTAATAAATTAGTTAATGTTTGTAGTTCTAATCTCTGTATCATTTTACAAATATACAAAAATATCCATGAAAATCAAAAATATAATTTTTGATTTTCATGGATAAAATTAATTGAGATTTTGTAATTCTTAAATTAGAATTTTTAATATTCTCCAACTGATACAATTTGACCGATATGGTTTATTCGAATTTTTACAATTCCACTTAACCTTTTTTCATTTTGAAAAAAGTTATAAGTAATGCCAGCTAATTGTTTTTTGGATTTAAATAGATTACCATCAGCATTTTTTGTTTCATAATGATGATTAAAAATATAATACTTAGAGGAGATGCTTTGTACCCTAAACAAGTTTGGGCTAATTATATGGTAATTTTCTGGATTTAATAAATCAATTTCATTTGGGTTAAATCCTGTTATTTCATTAGGAAATACAAAGTATTCGTTTTGTTTCATGCTAAATAAAAATTGCCAGCCTTCGTTTTGTTTGTATGTTTTATCAATAATTGGTAATCCCTGGTTTACACGTGTTGTAGCTTCAAAAAAG
>JAVHRJ010000405.1:0-2638 GCA_036171595.1 Bacteroidales bacterium | reverse complement strand
GAATTTCATCTACAATTGAAAACCCTGATGCATTAAACCAAACATTTAATATTAGTTATGGGAAAGGAAGAACGATAAAAGAATTAGCCGAAATTATAAAATTACAATTACCAAATACAAAAATAGAAATTAGTAATTGCAAGCCATTTAGACCAAATAGAGGAGCACTCGATATTTCAAAAGCAAAAACAATATTAAAATATTCGCCCGAGTATTCTTTAGAAAAGGGAATTAAAACATATGTAGAACAGGTAAAAGAGCATTTTGCAAATTTAAAATATCCAAAAAAATATTTTTAACAATGGATAAAATAAAATTTTATAATGTTGATCGTTTTTACAAAAACAATAAAAATGAAATACTTGAATTAACAAATCAAGAATTTTCAAGCGGACAAGTACTTGAAGGTGAGTCGGTAATTCTTGTAGAAAAGAAATTAGCTTTATTAACAAATCGAAAATTTGCTGTAACAGTTGGTAGTTGCACCGATGCGTTGTATTTTTCATTAATTGCTGCTGGAATTAAAAATGGTGACGAAGTTTTAGTTCCTGCATTTTCATTTATTGCATCGGCATCAGCAATTGCAAGAGCTGGTGCAACTCCTGTTTTTGTTGATGTAAATATTGATGGTTCTATAAATTTTGATAAAGCAGCCATAAAAATAACAAATAACACTAAAGCTATAATGCTTGTACATTTATTTGGTAAAATGATTAATACAAATGAAATAACAAAATTCACAATAAAATATAAATTAATCGTAATTGAAGACGCAGCACAAGCATTAGGCAGTTCGTTTTATGATATTTCTGCTGGAAATATTGGATTAGCAAGTTGTTTTAGTTTCGATCCTTCAAAAATAATTAATGCTTTTGGTACTGGTGGAGTTGTTGTTACAAATAACGAAAAAATTGCAAAATCAATTCAAATATTAAGAGTTCAAGGTAAGTTAGCTAACTCAGAATCAACTAAATTACTTAGTGGTAATAGTAGAATTTCAAGTTTACAAGCTGCAATATTAAATTATCAATTAAATAATATCGATGAAATTATTTCAAAAAGAAATTATATTGCAAATTATTATAATAATATATTTATAAAATTAAAAGCTTTAAGAATATTAAAAACTGAAGAAAATGAGATATGGAATTATCACAAGTTCCCAATATTTACAGATTATAGAGACGAATTAAAAAATTATTTAAGCGAAAATAATATTGAAACAAGTATTCATTATAAGAAAATACTTCCTAAATATTCGGTTTTTAATCAAAATTCAATTGATTTTCCGGTTTCAAAACTACTATCACAAATTGAGCTTTCGTTGCCAATTTACCCTGAGCTTTCTGATAACGAAATTTCATTTATTTGCGATAAAGTTTTAAACTTTTTTAAACAAAAGAACTTATGTTAATTATTGGTACAGGCGGTCTTGCAAAAGAAATATTTGGAACTATATTAAATGATAATTCTAAAGAAGAAATAACATTTTATGATCAAAATAAAAATTGTTCATCTGTTTTGTATAATAAGTATAATGTTATAAAAAATGAAAATGAGCTGTTGAAATATTTTTCTGCAAACAATAAAGAATTTATTGTAGGAATTGGTAACCCTAGAATTAGAGAAAAACTTACAAACTTTATGATAAAGTTAGGGGGAATAAATTCTAAAATTATTTCAAAAAACTCGGCACTTTTTCAATTTAATAATTTTCCTGAAGGCACTATAATTGAGCCATTTGTTGGAATATCGCATGCATTAGAAATTGGTGTTGGTTGTGCAATTCATATTCATGCAAGTATTGGTCACGCTGCAAAAATTGGCAAATATGTAAATGTTGGACCTTCTGCAACTATTATTGGACCAACAGAAATTGGCGATTATACCTATATTGGTGCCAAAGCCTTAATTATGCCAAATTTAAAAATTGGTAAAAATGTAATTGTGTCTGCTGGAGTTACTGTAAATAAAAATTTAAACGATTTTGAAACATTTTTAGGATAGTTGTTATTATTGCAAATTATCGTTGACTTAAAATTTGAAATTTTTTTTATCCTGAAATTAAAATCTTTTATGCATTTAGATTAATAAATTTATTTATTTTTCCCAAAATGCACCATTCTGCAATAATTTTTAAATTGTTTTGCAGTAGTGTTTTCTAATTCAACAAGTTCTTCTTTCGATAATTCATCAATAAAACAAGTCGGGTCACTTGCAAAAATATTTCCAGTTAAATAATATGAAAAAACACGACAACCACCACATGTAAAACTAAATTTACACTTTCCACATTTACCTTCTAAATTCGTGCGGTTAACAATTTTTGTAAATAATTCCGACTTATATAATATGTCGTAAAGATCTTCTGTTAAAACATTTCCACCCGAAACATGGTCAGAAACTAAAGGGCAGGGTGCTACATCACCTTTAGGATTTATTGCATAAAAAGACCCCACCCAGCAACCAACAGAAGGGTTTGTTGGAACAAAATTTAGATTTTCATTTTGACCGTACTTTTTGTAATTTTCGGTCGATAGAAATAAAGGTACGTAACTTACGTAACCTTTATAAAACTCACGCAATGCTGGATGTAAATAGTTTTTCATAATTTCTTTATTAAACATCCATTCTTTGT
>JAVHRJ010000404.1:0-2649 GCA_036171595.1 Bacteroidales bacterium | reverse complement strand
ATACATTAATAATCATGCTATTATGCTTGTACCATTATTGTCGGGTAGTGGAATGAGGATTAAAATTGTAGAAGGTTTAGCTTTAGGAAAATCGATTGTTACAACTTCAATAGGAACCGAAGGAATTGACACTACCCATAATATTAATATTTTAATTGCCGATACTGCCGAAAAATTTCAAAAACAAATAGAAAAACTTTTAACAGATAAATCTCTTTTCGATTCTATTGGGCAAAGTGCAATTAAATTTGTAAAGCATAAATTTGATATTAAATACATTACTAAATCGTTAATTGATTTTTGGACTAAAAATTTAAAGAAATAAATTTTTTAATATAGTGAATACAATTAAACTAATTTTGTAAAAAAATAAAAATGGCAAAAGACTTAGAGATTAAACTAAATACAATTGAAGAAGCTATAAAAGATATTAAAGCTGGAAAATTGATAGTTGTTGTTGATGACGAAGATAGAGAAAATGAAGGCGATTTTATTGTTGCTGCTGAACTAATAACGCCAACTACTTTAAATTTTATGGCGACTTATGGTAGGGGATTAATTTGTTGTGCAATTCCAGAAAGTCGCTGCAAAGAACTTGATCTTCAAATGATGGTAAGTAATAATACATCGTTTCATGATACTGCTTTTACTGTCTCGGTTGATTTAATTGGCCATGGTTGCACAACTGGTATATCGGCAAACGATAGAGCATATACAATAAATGCTATTGTTGATCCAAATACAAAACCTAGCGACCTGGGTCGCCCTGGACATATTTTCCCTTTAAAAGCTAAAGAACGTGGGGTTCTTCGTCGTGCTGGACATACCGAAGCTGTTGTTGATTTAACAACTTTAGCTGGATTGAAACCTGGTGGTGCACTTGTTGAAATTATGAGCGAAGATGGTACAATGGCAAGGTTACCTGAGCTAATGGAAATATGTAAAAAATTTAATTTAAAGATTGTTTCGATTGAAGATTTAATAAAATATCGACTAAAAAATGAAAGTTTAATTAAAAAAGGTTCAACTGTAAAATTACCAACTAAATATGGCGATTTTGAACTTGTACCTTTTATTCAAATATCAAATGGACTCGAGCATCTTGCACTGATAAAAGGTGATTTTTCTAATGATGAATCTGTACTTGTTCGTGTGCATTCGTCGTGTGTTACTGGTGATATTTTTGGTTCATATCGTTGCGATTGTGGTGTTCAGTTAGAAGAATCGATGCGTATAATTGAAAAAGAAGGGAAAGGAGTTTTAGTTTATTTAAATCAAGAGGGCAGGGGCATCGGATTGTTCAATAAAATTGCTGCTTACAAACTTCAGGAAAAAGGTATGGATACTGTTGATGCTAATATTGAACTTGGTTTTAAAGCCGATGAGCGCGATTATGGAGTTGGTGCTCAAATATTACGAGAATTGGGTGTTACTAAAATTAGATTAATTACTAATAACCCAGTTAAACGTGCTGGTTTAGAGGGATATGGCTTAAAAATAATAGAGAATATTCCAATTAGGATAAAACCAAATTTATATAATAAAAAGTACTTGTTAACTAAACAAGAAAAAATGGGACATTTTTTAGAGTTAGTTTTAGATAAAGATTTAAAGAAATAAAAAAAAGGTGGTTTAAATTAAACCACCTTTTTTTATTTCTAATATTTTATTCTTATTTTTTTATGTTTGGAAGTTGTAATCCATAACCTTTTTTCTTATCCTCAGCTTTAAGTAATAAAGCAATAAATAAAGCAAGAACGCTTAATAGGGTAAAAATCATCATAGGTAAAGTGTAATTATACTGAGTTGCTTTTAACACAACACCATCAACTGTTTCGCCAACGCGATGAGTAACACAATAATTTTCTAATAACCACCCAATTAAATAAGGAACACCCATTAATCCCCAGTTTTGAACCCAAAAAATTAATGAATATGCAGTACCTAATTGATTTTCTGGTATTATTTTAGGAACCGAAGGCCACATAGCCGATGGTACCAAAGAAAATCCAAAACCTAATATAATTATTAGAATTATTGCAATAAGCCAATGATTTAAAAATGGAATAGAGAACATAGTGTGAACCAAAATTAATAAAAGAGAGCCAATTATCATAATTGTAGCACCTTTACCTTTTCTGTCATATAAATTACCAAAGAAAGGAGTTAGAATAATTGTTCCAAATGGAAGTAATGCAGGTATTAATCCAGCCCATGCTTCAGGAACATGAAATTTTTGAATCATTAAATCTGTAGCATATTTAAGAAATGGGAAAACTGCAGAGTAAAATAATACACAAAGAAGAGCAATATACCACCATCCTTTATTAGTAACAATTTTTAAAATATCTTTTACGCTAAATGCTTCTTCTGTGTTTTCAACGGCATTTTCTTTATCAAAAGCAGCTTGAGATGCATCGAGTTTTTTATCTTGAAATGTATATAATATAAATGCTATTAAACCAATACAAGCCATAACTAGTCCAAATAGCAATGGCATTGAAACTGTGCCAAAATATTTTGCAATAGGTAGTGATGTTCCAATAGCTAATCCGGTACCAATTCTAGCAGTTGCCATTTCTAAACCCATAGCTAAAGCCATTTCTTTGCCTTTAAACCACTTTACAATTATTTTTGAAACTGTAATAC
>JAVHRJ010000403.1:0-2662 GCA_036171595.1 Bacteroidales bacterium | reverse complement strand
TAACTACGGTTAAATGCCCAACTTTTCCAAGCGTAACCGTTATGCACAAGCGGTAAAAAAGACAACGACACAATAGATAGACACGAATGCCACTAATAAATTTTAGTGACAGTTCTTGATTGTTTGAAAAATTAATTACTATTGCAAATCAAAAGTGGAGAACAGAAACCACTATAAAAACGGGGCGAAACCGAAAAGCCAAACGAGTAGGGAAAATTAGTAACCAAAAATGAAAAAATTAATCTTAATAACCGTAGGAATCTTAATGTTTATTTTTAGCAATGGACAGACAAACTTCAAATGGGAAAAAACTGACTCTGTTGCAAAAACTAAAGCACAAATTTACTCCGATACAAAAATGTTTATTGCTGAATATTGGAAGTCGGCACAAAATGTTATTCAAAATGATGATAAAGAGTCTGGCACAATACTAATTAAAGGCACAAGTATTATGAAAGAGTATGTTATGAATGGAGAGTACGTTTATATTTATAACTATACTGTAACATTCAGAATGAAGAACAATAAATACAGAATTAATATTGACAATGTTTACTGTGAATCAGCTTATATGACTGGAAGTAAGTATTCTATAACAAAAATTGAACCTTTTGATGGAGATAATTGTCCCAAAACAGGAACATTTAGCGCACCAGGTATTCCAAAAAAGAAAGCAATCCCAATGATGGCAAAATTTAAACAAGATTTACAATCAATTGTTGATAGTTACGAAGAATACATTAAAAAACCAAGTGTTTCTAATAGTGATTGGTAATGAAAAAAAATAAAATTTGTTTTATTGGTTGCCCTGATGTCCCTGCTTACCCGACCGCACAGGTGGCGAAACGAATATTACAGGTTAAAATTTAATAACAATTTAAAAAAATTGATAATGAATATTTTAGAAATTTTGGGAGCAAAATATGATAAAGCAATATCTGATTATACAAAAGCAATAGAGATAAATCCGCTGGATGCTAAGGCATATTACGACCGTGGGGTTGCTTATAATGACAAAGGATTATATAAAAAAGACTTATATGATAAAGCAATATCTGATTTTACAAAAGCAATAAAGATAAATCCACAATATGCTGAGGCATATTACAACCGCGGGGGTGCTTATTATGCTCACAAAGGATTATATGATGAAGCAATATCTGATTTTACAAAAGCAATAGAAATAAATCCGCTGGATGTTAAGGCATATTACGACCGTGGGGTTGTTTATGCTCACAAAGAATTACAGGATAAAGCAATATCTGATTATACAAAAGCAATAGAAATAAATCCGCAGTATGGTAATGCATATTACAACCGTGGGGCTGCTTATGCTATGAAAGGATTATATGATGAAGCAATATCTGATTTTACAATGGCTGGTGATTTATTTGGAAAAACTGGAAATACTGAAATGGCAATAAAATGCTATAATACTGCTAAGGAATTAATAAATATGAAACAATACAACCATGCGGTTGCTTGTACTAACGAAGCAATAGTTGAATTTACAACAGTTGGTGATTTCTTTAAAAAAATTGGAAATACTGAAATGGCAACAAAGTGCTATAATGCTGTTCAGGTATTAAAAAATATAAAATAGTTTATTCATATACAGGTGAACACACAAAGTCAATGCTACAACCAAATTTTGCCAAAGAGCCTTCCAGCCCGTTCCACTCCAACGCACGGACAAAAAGACATTGCAGCAAAAATAAAAGACAATTCATTGACAGACAAGAACGGCCAGTTGATAACACAATTTTAAAAAAATGGATTGCTTAAAACTATTTGAAAGTTTATCAATAATTATAGCATCAATTGCTGCGGTTATTGGAATCTTTACATGGAGAAAGGAAACTCGATGGAAAAGAAAATATGAATTAGCAGAAGAAGTTTTAGCTAAATTTTATGAAGCTCATCAAAATATTAAGAATATTAGAAGTCGATTTGGATATGTTGGAGAAGGTAAATCAAGAAAAAAATCTTGTAACGAAACCGAAGTAGAAAGTGAGATTTATGATATAAATTATGTAGTTCATGAAAGATTTGAAAAAAATAAAGAAGCTATTGAGAGGTTAAAAGTATTAAAATTTAGGTTTATTGCTGTTTTTGGAAAGGAACATGAACAGTTATTTAATGATTTGTTTAAAATATTAACTAATATATTCTTTGCTGCAAGTGAACTATCTAGTATACAATTAAGTGAATATTATGAATTAACACCAAATGAAATTAAAAAACTGAGGAAAATAATATACTCTTCTACAAAAGTAGAGAATGATGATATTGAAAAAGAGCTTCAAAGTATTATACAAGATGTGGAGAATGTATGTAGGAAAATAATTGGAAATAAATGCAGCAGTATTTTAGTAATCTGTAAACGTATTATTCAAACAACCACCAAAAAAAAAGCTCTTTGACAGTTCACAGCGTAATTCAAAATAACATTATCTTTGTGACATGAATAATAAACCGCCAGTGCATAACACACGGTTAAAATTTAGCAGGCTGTTATGGGTAACTTGACACAGACAACAACAAATAAGGTTGACACCAACTGCAAGAAATTGCACGGTGTTGGGTGGCTTAAAACGTTAATTAAAGTATGTTTCTATTGCCTGATATTTTCCGTTTTTTTCATCTACAGTTTTACGCTCTT
>JAVHRJ010000402.1:0-2665 GCA_036171595.1 Bacteroidales bacterium | reverse complement strand
GTAAAACAAGGGTTTCAGGGGACTGATAGGCAATTAGGTGTCAAACTCAGGCGATTTATTTTAATTATCTTGTTAGCAAGTCGGTATAAATATCATAACCGATATCGGGATTGGTTCATTTGTTTTTAGTTTATGGTTAAACCAAAAACCAGAAACTATAAACTTTAAATTTAAAGGGTTTTTCACCAACTATTGAGAATTTGCATATTTTATTTAGCCGAAAAATGTAATATCTTTGTTTTATTATTAATCGGGCTAAAACTTGTTTTTGAGGTGCTCTTATTTGATAGATAAAAAAAAATATTGTATTAAATTATTTGTAAGTCCGCGATAAAAAATATTATCCAGCGTCTTTAGAGCTTAAAAATTTCCAATGAAAAGAAAAGTATTTCTGCCATATCTGATTTTGCTTTTCAGTTTTATTTTAACTGTCAGCTATCATTATTTTGCTTATATCGGGCATTATGGTTACGATGATATGCAATATGCCAAGCTTGCTAACGACCTGAATCATCATATTATTGATTTTGGAGATCATTTTTCATACAGATGGCCTACAATTTTCATGACAGCATTATCGTATAAGGTTTTTGGTGTATGTGACTTCGCTTCTTCCCTTCCCGCAATAATCATTACTTTTTCAATTCTCACTATTGTGTTTTTAATCATAAGAAAACATAACCTGTTCATCATTTGCTCCGGTCTTGCTCTAACTATACTAAGCCAATGGAGTATTTTTTATTCCGATAAACTTATGGCTGATATTTATGTGGTTTTTTTTATTTTATTTTCGTTTTTTATAATCTATCATTTTAAATATGTCAGCGATAAAAAAAGACCTTTTCTTTATGCCTTTTTATTTGCTTTAGGGATGATGTTCGGGTTTTTATCAAAGGAAGTAATTTTATTGACCTTGCCCGCTTTAATTTATTTGTTTATTACTGACATATTTCTTAAACGGGATATTCGATTCTGGATTTATTCAATAATTGCAGGCATCATCGTTCTATTAATTTATTTCTTTATCATTTGGTACTTAACCGGTAGTCCTATAAAAAGATTTGAAGCAATTTTCAGCAACAGTTATCTTAATTTATGTAGTTACGATAAACAACCTTTTGAATTTTTACTGAACCGCATTTCTTATGAGTTTTTTACAATGATGATTAATCAAGGGATGCTTACAGGAATTATTTTTGTTATTGCATTTATGTTTCAGAAAAACATTAAGAAGACTTTGCAGTTTAGTGAGCCGGTTTCTTTCTTTTCCATCTCAGCAATATTGATTTTGTTTTCGTCAAATTTTATGTCAATTTCATTTACATCATACGTGCCGATGTGCCTTGATGTGAGACACTATTTGTTTATCGTTCCGATAGCAGCAATACCGGCATCACATATTATCTGGTCATTCATAGAAAAAAAACAATGTGCAATTCAGATTATTGCAGTCTTGATTCTTTTTACACTTATTTCATATTTCTCAGCAGTGAGTTCTTTCATTGACCTTTATTTACCAATGTTGGCATTATTTGCTGTTGCATACATATTGCCGACACGATACAAACTAAAATATTTTTTTATTGTAATTTTTGCAGTAATTTTAATGGTGATGCCGTTTCGAATGTTTCAATATGCGCAACAAGTCAGGTATGATAAGCAAAAAAAAATCGTTCAGGATTATTTTATTACAAATAATTCAGACTGTTATGTTATTACAGATGACGTGCAGATACGTCTCGGAATATATTATAGTGGCTTTAATCCTAACAGCAGATGTACTTTTCTGAAGATGAATGAATTTAATTTTGATACATTAAGTTCCATGAAAAAGAAATATCTTTTGCTTAACGGATACACAAGGTACTTGTCTAAATTAGAGGACTGCGACCTTCCTTATTATGCCAAAAATATTGATTCGTCAAATCCATTGGTTTTTTCTGATAAAGATATTAATTTGAATATATGGGAACTTAAAACCATAGGACATCAAACCGTCTTACTCCACTCATTTAATGGGTTCGAAGACAATGTTTCTCTGTGGGAGCAGAATAAGGAAAATATCAGGCACGATATAAAACACAAAGGAAGCAGTTCTTACTTTTTTAATGAGTTTTCTGCCACATTCAAATATTCTTTAGATTCAATTCAATCAGATTCTACTTCAAAGGTTATAATAAATAGCAACGCATGGTGTTTGTCAAATGCAACGACTACCGCTAAACTTGTCGTTTCTATTGACAGAGATGGGAAATCATATATCTGGCAGGCTATTGAAATTAATAAGTTTATTAAAGCTTTTAACAATTGGTGCAATGTGAAGTTTGAAGTACAGGTTAATTCATCAGAAATTCAGAAAAATTCTGTTCTAAAAGTGTATATTTGGAACCCCGAAAAAAAGGAATTGTTTGTTGATGATTTTGATGTGGAAATTATACAGGTCAGATGAAACAAAGTAAGAAGTTTGAAGTTAGAAGTTAAAACAATAGAAATAAGTAGAAATAGCTCGAAATACCTTGTTAAAAGCTAAAGTCCTCTCCTTTGGAGAGGATTTAGGTGAGGTAACAATAAACATAATAACCTATCAACTATTGAAATACATATAAACACATGAAACAATTAATAAAAAACAACGCCGATAATATCTTATTAATCTTTATTTTAA
>JAVHRJ010000401.1:0-2667 GCA_036171595.1 Bacteroidales bacterium | reverse complement strand
TTTTAAGCTATTAGCATCAAGTAAACCAGTCACATACAGCATACAAGGGTCAGGAATTGTAACTTTTAATTTTAATAACATTCTACTTCCAGACAGCAATGTAAACGAACCAGCAAGCAATGGGTTTGTTAAATATTCTATTGAGCCAAAAAACAATTTAAACGATAATACAGAAGTTAAAAACAAAGCGTACATTTTCTTTGATTTTAACCCACCAATTGTTACAAATGAAGTATTAAACACTTATGTTAGCCATATTACTAACATTAAAGAATCTAACTTATTAAGTAAAATTATATTATACCCAAATCCAGCTTCTGACATTGTAACATTTAACATAAATAACTTAAATAATACTGATTTAGTTTGTAATATTTATAATATTGTTGGGGAATTAGTACGTTCAGAAAAACTAATTAAAAATCAAAGACAAATTTACATTAACAATTTAAGTAATGGGGTATATATTCTTGAGATTAATAACAAAGAATGGTCCGATAAACAAAAACTAATAATTCAAAGAAATTAGGAATATTGCAATATACTTATGCCTTGAGTATTTAATTTTTTTATAAAAAGTCTTCTCTCAAAAAGAAGGCTTTTTTATTTTAAAAATATAGCGAAGCTATTGTAAAACCTCCAAATATTGCACCTGCAATACCATTAACAATAGCAAAAGCCATATTAACTTTTGTTAAATCGTTGGGCTTTACAATTAAATGTTCGTAAATTAACATTACAGAAAATACTGTTAAGCCAATCCAAAACAAATAACTAAAACTGCCTATATAACCTGCTATTACCGCTATTGAAATAGCAAATAAATGTGCTAGTGTTGATAAAACTAAAGACGTTTTACGTCCTACTTTTACAGGAATTGAATGTAAATTTAAACTTTTATCAAATTCGTCATCTTGCAAAGCATACAAAATATCGAAACCACCAACCCAAAGCAAAACTATAAACGAAAACAGAATTGGTAAAAAAGCAAAATGAGCCGTAACCGACAAATAAGCACCAATTGGTGCAAGTGCCAAACCCAACCCTAAAACAAAATGACAAAGCGAAGTAAACCGTTTTGTAAAACTATAAACAAAAATAACAATTAACGCAACAGGCGATAAATAAAATACTAACGGATTGATAAACCATGTTGTAACAATAAACAAAACAGATGTTAAAAACACGAAAACAGAAGCTGCAAAAAGTGATATTTCGCCCGATGGTATTTCGCGATTCATTGTTCGTGGATTTTTTCTATCATAACGCACATCAACCATTCTATTAAAAGCCATTGCAGCACTTCGTGCCAAAACCATACATAAAACCACTAATAAAAGAATTTTCACATTAAAACTATTGCCTTCAGTTTTAATCGCTAAAAAATAGCCTACCATTGCAAATGGCATAGCAAAAATGGTATGACTAAATTTTACTAACGACAAATATTTTTGAAACTTAAACATGTTTTAATTAAATAAACAACCATTAATACTCAATTTTATCGTCTTTGTTTTCCCATTTAACAAAAGCCTCAATAGCTTTATCGGGTAATATTTGAATAGTTGGCAAATGGCGATTTTTAATAGGCAACATTATTTCATCGTAAATAAATGCATCGTCGAAACCAATATTTTTAGCATCTATTTTTGTGTTTGCATAATATATTTTATCGAGATGTGCCCAATAAATAGCACCTAAACACATTGGACAAGGTTCGCACGAAGTATAAATTTCGCAACCTGCCAAATCAAAATTATTAAGAAGTTTAGTTGCTTCGCGAATAGCTGTAACTTCGGCATGAGCCGTTGGGTCGTTGTTTACAGTAACTTTATTTACACCTTTAGCTATTATTTTCCCATCTTTTACAATTACAGCACCAAAAGGACCACCACCATTATCAATATTTTCTTTTGAAAGCCGAATTGCTTCCAACATAAAATCTTCATGCGTTTTGCACATATTTTTTTAATTAAAATGAATTTTACAAATATAATACTGTTTAGCTTAAACAGCTTTATTTTCTTTAGCAAAAAGAAAAATACTATAAAACAACACAAAAAACGTAACACCTGCTTGAGTTTCTAAAGTATCTTCGTTAAAAAAAGAAAAAAACATCATTACTGCAATCACAGTAAACAAAAATTGATTGTACCCTTTTTCTTTAATAATAGGATAAACAATTGCAAAAACTATCCATATAAAACCAAATATACCAAAAGTAAGCAAGAAAGTTACTAACTGATTGTGAGCCCTTCTTCTACACTCAATATCTAACAAACTATTATTAGCGTCATATTGGTTGTCGAAAGCAAGTTTTACATTTCCAGTACCTACTCCAAACCAAAAGTGTTTTTCGATAATTGTTTTTGCAGTTTTCAAGTATTCTATTCTTTGAGCAACAGAATGGCCATTAGCATTGTTAGCGATTTTATATTCATACAACTCCCAAAAAACATTATAAATTAATGGATATATTTTCCATTCTTCTAAAAATAAATAATTAGCAACACCACTTTCAATTGCCTTTATTTCATTGTCATTTAAACTCCATAAACCAATCGAATCTTTTCTTAACCCTTTTGATGTTAAGAATCTAACTATTGTATAGCGAACTTCATTGCCATTAATATCTTTCCCTAGATATGGAGTTTGGCTCCTTTTAAC
>JAVHRJ010000400.1:0-13372 GCA_036171595.1 Bacteroidales bacterium | reverse complement strand
AACTTCGTTTTCTTTTAATGCACGCATACGTTTCAAAAATTTATTTTTAACAGTAGGAGCTGCAGGATAATAAGAATAAGGCTTTTGACCTTTTTCAGCATCAACTTTTCGCTGATCGGGTTTAAGAGTTTTAATTACTGTATTAAACTCTTCATTACTCGAAACAACTTGCAAAACTCCACGAGCATAAGAAAAATAATACCAAACATTCTCATTTAATTCAAGGTATATTGTTATTATATCACCACTACGTTTTTTAACAATTTCCATATAACCAGGAACAATTTTATTTACATATTCTTTGCCTATTGTTCCAACACCAATTAAAGTATCGGCAATATATGATTTTGTTGAAGTATTCCAATTAAATTTTAAATCGGTAAACATTATAGTATGTTCGAGTTCTTTAGGCATTTTTTTAAATTTGCCCAAACTATATTCAGAAAAAAGTTCGTTAGCTTTTTCGCGACCAAGAATTTCAGAAATGCCTTTTTCAAATACCTTTCGCGACAAATCAATTGGTTCTAATCCACTATACGAATTCAAGTCTTTTGTTAGCATTTCCATACATTTATTTTCGATAAAAAAATCGACACTTAAAAGTAAATCTAACGCAATAGACTCTTTTACTAAATCTTCGTTTACATTACCTACAGCATTAATCTTAACCTGTCCAAAATCAACACCTAAATCGAGTTTCCCTTCACCGTATATATTACATGCCGATCGGTGTAAACTTAAATAATTGCCTGGCATATTAAACTCAACTAATTTTTCTTTATTAGAAATTTTATATTTACTATCAACTTTATCAAATGTTAAAAACCCTGTGGCATTTAGTACAGCTATATCGCTATAATTTTTATGCTTTGTTAAAAAAGCTGGATAAATATGTGTTGAGTCATTTGTTATAAAAAATCCATTGTAAATTTTGTTATTGTTAATTTCTTTGATAGAATCTCCAATAGGAATATAAATTTCGGTTGGATTAATATTTGAGTTAAAGTTAACCCATAAACGTTCTAGATTGTTACACTCATGCGAAATTTTTACAGCTCCATCAAAATTAAGGTATTGCTGATTAGCAGTTAAAAGTACTTGACCGGTATATCCAAAATTTGGACTTAATGTAAATCCTTCTGTAATTCCTATTTTCCCTTTTGCATAAGTTTGATAACTAGAATCGACACTAACTACATCAAATGTAATAACTTGTTTATTTTTTGTTTCATCAATATAATCGTACTTTCCCGATGATGAATAATTTTTTCGCCCATAAATATTAGTAGTTGCACCATAAATTGTATGATAACGATTTGTATTATTTGCAATAATTCTGGAATCCTTAAGTGTTTGCATTGCAGCTTGCTTTTCAATAATAACTTTACCATCACCAGGATAAACAGTAGCATCGGCAACTCTAATAAATTTAACTTCATTTGCAGAAATAATAAATTTTCGCAAATTATATTTTGCCGATGGTGCAACAAAAGTCAAAGAATCTTGTTTTGGGTTAGTCGAAATAAACTGCGAACCTTTTAACTGCACATCTTCTAACTCAGTAGGACTTAAATTTTGTTTATTATCTGGCACATTTGCTAACGCTCTTTTGCTAGCACTCATTTCTATTTCATCTTTATCCATAAACCAAGTAAACTGGTCCATGTAACAAATATATTGATTTTGTGGAAACTCAACGAATGAAGCCTCACCATTAGATTGAAAATCGCCCTTTCTTTCTTTAAAATCGATATGCGCATTTACATTGTTAGTTTTAAAAGCAAAATCGGCCATGTCCATTGTTTTTAAATTAAAATTTGACGTGTCGGCATCAACAATATGCTCTTTAAAATTGAACATTTTTGAAGTTAATTGAGCTGTAGAAAATTCAAGTTTACCCCAACCCGAAAGGCCTTTAGGTTCAATTTGTAAGGTACCTGTATAAGTTGCTTGATTATCGTACATACTAAAAGGTTTAGTAGTATTTGAAACTAACATTTTATCATTATTGGGTAACCAATGTACATAAATATTTTCACCTTTTACAGATGCGTATTCAACACCTTTAGCTTGTTTTTCAATTTCAAAAGTTTTAGCTGTAGTATTCATAGAATCTGGAAAAAACAAAAAATCATTTGAGATTGCTTTTGCAGTTAAAAATTTTAATTCGCCATCGCCACGTAATCCCATATTGCTCAAAAATATTTCTTTTTTATACATTCCTTTTCCACCGTATGCTTGATAACCATCAGTAGGTGTATTTCTTTTAAAACCTAATGAAAAATCGTGTTGTACGCTAATAGTTTCGTCGAATGGAGGAAAAATACCCGCTGAAACAAAATGACCTTTAAAAAGTAAATTCTTTTTAGTTAAAATGCCGATGCTATCAATTGAATAAGGATAAATTTGAAAATAAAAATTATCACGCTTATAAACACCAGTTTGAATTAAAGGTGCATCATAAAATACATAAGAATCTTTTTTACTATTAAAAATTGGATATTGTGGAATTTTTTTAACCCCTGATTTATTATTCATATCATCAATTAAAAGCTCACCTGTAGAATTCTCGATAACGCTTATAAGATCTTTTTGTGAGGCATTACCATACTGATCAACATCATCGGTAACAACACGCATTTTAATTGTTTTTACATCAGTTAAATTAATTTTAAATTTGTTATAACTAAATGAAAAATTAGAACCAATAAATAAAAACAATCCTGCTCTTACTTTACCATCGAAAACAAAATCACGATTACGTTTAATTATAATTTCTTGGTCTTTTGGAAAAATAGCAACATTTTGTGAATCGGATAAATAAATTTCTTGAACCCCTTTCATTTTTAAATTAAAATCGAGTAAACTTAAAATAGCGTTATCATCACTTTCTTCAACATTAGAAGTAAAACTTATTGCGTCATAGTCGCGCTGGCCAACACTACATTTTAAATAGTTAAACGTTTTTTCCATAGCAACCACTTGTCCTGTTTCAATTGAATATGAAATAAACCCTTTAAATGCAAGCGATAACAAATATTGCTTTGTTTGCGGAATTGAGGATTTAATAAAATCGGCGAATTTGATATCGGTAAATTTTCGTGAATTTATTTTTTTAGTGAAATTTTTAACATTCTGCAAAGGATTTACTATATCCATACCTTGTAGTTCTAAAAATCTATTTCTACTAAAAAAATCGACCGATTCAAATTTTGCAGTTTTATTTGTTGTTTTTGGTATTGGCTTAAAACTAATTTTGGGATCACCAATTTTCCAAATTAAATATGGGAAATCAAGCTCTAGATTATGATAAGTATCAAAATAAGGGCTGCGCGACATTCCTTTATCATTTCTTAGTAATGAAACTTCGTTACGCTCCTTGTTATACTTAAAAAGCAAACCTGGATGATAAATCGAATCTGAATCGAGTTTAAATGTAATAGATGAATTTTGTCCAACAATACCATCATTGTTAAATACAAATGTTTTTGCTGATGCAATAAAGAATAGCGTATCAGTTCTATAAATTTTTATAAATGCCAAATCATTTTCCTCACCCTCACCTATAAATTTTGCACCTTTCATTGTAAATCCTCCATCGTAATCCATTTTAGGGAAAATGTTTTTTATTAAATATCTTTTAGAATAAGAAACAAATTGTGGATAATTGGCATTTGTTGTATCAACATCTGCCATAACTTTTTCGATTACTTTACCTAAAATTGGTTCATTAAAATAACGGCTATTAACAAAAACGGCTGAATCTACCGAATATGACGACTTTGTCATATCAATATTATATTTCTGAAAATTAGCAAAAACTTCGGTCTCTTTAAAGCCAGCCCTTTCCCACGTTAGTTTACCACCTTGACCATTCCAAATTCTAGTATTTACATTATATATTCCTTGAGTGTTATAAATAATTGTGCTATCTTTTTTTGCAAAACATTTTAAATTTGCACCTTGAATAATTAAATTAACATTTTCGCCATCAAAATTAAATTGAAAATTTTTTGAATCTATTTGCCATTTTGTAGTTTGCGACTTAAAAATATTACCTTTTTTTAATAAGCCAACCGAATTTTCTAAAAATATATCAATTGCATTTAAAGTTATATTTTTTTTCTGACACATATAAACTAAACCTTTATCCCAATTTGAATAACTCGATTTAGAATGATTTGCAATACCAAAAGCAATTAAACTTTGTAAATATTCTTGAAAATGTGGAAAAGCTAAAGCTCGTTTTTTTAATAATTCATTAGATGTTTGTATAATGTTATTTTTTTCGGTCTCACTATAAAATGTGCCGTTGAAAGTAAGTGAAAAAGCTTCTATTAATTCTTTACCTTCTTTTTTATCTTTACTTTCTAATAAATCTTTCATGTCAGAAAGATAACCTGGAAAATCGTTTCTAAAACTTTTTAATTGTTGTGCTTCTGTGTTATTAACACCGGCAATAACAATATATATAAATGTAACAAATATAAATTTACGCATATTATTAATTTTCATTTATTCGCTTGTTTTACAAAATTGAATAGCTACCCAATCGTTTTTTATTAACATTTTATTTTGTAACAAATTAAACTCTTTTGCTTTATTTAAAAGTAATTCGATGTCGCTCTCAAGAAATCCACTTATCAATAATTCCCCATTTAACTTTAAATGTTCAAAGTAGTAACTCATATCGTTTAGTAATACGTTTCTATTAATGTTAGCAATAAAAATATCGTATTTTTCATTTGGTATTTCTTCCACCCCACCGATTAAAACATCAATATTTTTACAATTATTTATTTTACAATTTTCAATTGAATTTTTATGAGCCCACTCATCAATATCAATTGCAGTTACATTTTTCGATTTTTTTAACGAAGCTAAAATTGACAAAACACCTGTTCCACATCCCATATCAATAACATTCTTATTTTCTAATTGCAAATCTAAAATAAGTTCAACCATTAATGCTGTAGTTGAATGATGACCTGTACCAAAAGACATTTTAGGTTCAATAATAATTTCGTATTCAACTTTTGGCATATTGTTATGAAATGGAGCTCTAATTAAACATTTATCTTTAATTAATATATAATCAAAAGTTTTTTCCCAAGTTTCGTTCCAATCTTTATCTTCTAATTCACGAAACGAATAATTTACTTTAAAAACATTAATTAACTTACTGCAAATTTCTTTAACATTATCATCATTAAATAATTTTTTAGGTATATAAGCATTAACAATTTTATTGTTTTGCCAAAACGAATCGAAATCATTTTCGCTTAAAATTGCTATTAATAGCTCTTCGTTTTGCAACGAGTACGGTACAATATCAAAAACTACTTCTATATATTTCATTAATTGATTATATCAATTTTTATAAAAATTTTTAAATATAACAAATTTACAAAAATTTATTTACTGCTTCAATAGAATTATTAAGTCTATCATTCCCTATTCCTTTAATAATAACATAGGGTACTTTAGTTTTTTCTATTTCATTTAAATACCAATTAAAAAAGAAGTCGCGATTTGTTGGATTTTCTCTAACTATATCAAACTCCCATGGTAAATCGGGAAAACATAATAAATATAATGTTCTTTTAACTTTTAAAATTGCTTCGTTAATCCATTCAGGACAAGTTTTATAAACATGCAAAAGCCAAACTTTTGTAATTATTAAATCAGTATCAATAAATAATAGTTCGTTTTTTAATGATAAGTCATTTTCAAGTTCAATTTGTTTTTTAGCAATGTGCAAAATATCATCTATATTATATTTACGATTAATAGTTTCAATGTATGTACGGGCATATTCAGGTAACCATATAGTGTTATAATACAATGCAAGTTTTTTACATAGTTCGGTTTTTCCTGTAGATTCGGGACCAATAACAACTATATTTTTTTGCATTTTTTAAATAAATATTGGTTCTACAACTTGTGGACAAACATTTATATCACTGCCAAGCTTAAAAAATTGGTTAATTGCCGACATGCCATCAACCCCTAAATCAACACTATATTTATTTACATACAAATTAATATGTTGCTTTGTAATTTCATCTGAAGTTTCCTGTGCATTATGTTTTATATACTGTTTTGATGCTTCAGGATTTTTATTTGCAAACTCAACACTGCTTTTAATAATTTGAGCAATATCATTTTTTACATTTTGAGTCAATGTTCTTTTAATTGTAATTCCGCCTAATGGTAGTGGTAAATGAGTTTTATTTTCCCACTTTTCGCCCAAATCGGCAATTTTTAACAATCCTCTTTTTTTATATGTAAAACGTGTTTCGTGAATTACTAATCCTGCATCAACTTCATTTGAAAATATAGCATCTTCTATTTCAGAAAATAAATACTCTTTAATGTTTTTAATATTAAGTTTCCAAAAAATATTTAATAACATTGATGCAGTAGTATTAACTCCTGGAGTTGCAATTTTAATTTGCGATACCTCATCGGGATAAATTTTTCTTTTACTAATTAAAAGTGGACCATTTGCGAAACCTAATGCTGCACCAGAAGGCAATATTTGATAATTTTCTGACGCACTTGCATAAGCATTAAAGCTTAATTTTGAAATATCTAATTTTTGCTCAAAAGCGTATTTATTGAGCTTTTCGACGTCTGCCAACTGCACGTCAAACAAATATCCTTTTAAATCGATACGTTTATTAACAATTGCATCAAAAATATATGTATCGTTTGGACAAGGCGAGAATCCAAGAGAAATTTTCATTTTGTTATTTTATTTGAAATTACAGAAATTATTTTGGGTAATTCAACAATTAAATTGCTCATTGCTAAATCAATATTCCAATTACTCTTATTGCGTGGTTCTACAATATTTGAAACTGATCTAACTTGAGCAAAAAGAATTTTATTTATCAAACAAACATAAAAAACCGCAGCACCTTCCATAGATTCAACATCGGGATTAAAATTATTTTTTATTTTATTTATTAAAAAACTACTACCAGTTGCTGTATTAACAGTAATTCCTTTGGCTATTGGCAAATCAAAAATATTTGCATTTTCGCAAAAAAGATTTACGTTGTCAGATTCTATTTTTTCATTAAACATATTTAATTCAATAAATTTACCGTTATCGTCAATCCCAAAATCACCAAATTTTTCATTTTCAATACTCACAACTGAACCCACATCAAATTTCTTGTTATAACTTCCACAAATACCTATATTTAAAATAAAATTAGGTTTATCAAAATATATTTTTTTTGCTAAAAAGTAAGTTGTATTAACCATGCCTATGCCAGTATTAATAAACTCAACATCAACATTACTGAAAATATTTTTATTGAAATTATTTAATTTTTCTAATTCGTATTTTGTTGCTGTAACAATAAGAATTTTCATGATTAAAATTTTGAATAAAGTTAAATATTTATGATTATTTTGCACAATAAAAAAAAGATTATGGAAGAATTCGAATTTGATCCTAACGAAAAAGAAGGATTTTCAAAAATTGAGCTATACAATACAGATACTACAAATTCATTATCAGAACATTACAAATGGATTTTAGGTTTAATTGGCGAAAATCCCGAACGCGAGGGTTTATTAAAAACTCCAGAAAGAGTTGCTAAATCTATGCAATTTTTAACTCATGGTTATCATTTAGACCCAAAAGAAATATTAAATTCTGCAAAATTTAAAGAAGATTATCGACAAATGGTATTAGTTAAAAACATTGAAATATTTTCGATGTGCGAACATCACATGATTCCATTTTTTGGTAAAGCTCATGTTGCATACATTCCAAACGGTTATATTACCGGATTAAGCAAAATTGCTAGAGTTGTTGATGCTTTTGCACGACGATTACAAGTTCAAGAAAGACTTACTTCTCAAATAAAAGATTGTATTCAAGAAACATTAAATCCACTTGGAGTTGGCGTTGTTATTGAAGCTCAACACATGTGCATGATGATGCGTGGAATTCAAAAACAAAATAGTGTTACAACTACTAGCGATTTTTCTGGTGCATTTTTAAAAGAACCTACTCGTTCAGAATTTATTCATTTAATAGGCGAGAAATTGCACTAATTTAAGATAATGTTTTTTCTATTTTATTAATTGCAATATTTAACAAATTACAATTATCATTTATTATAATTGGAGAGTATTCATCAATATTTTTCAATGCCTCGATTAAATCAAATTCGTTTTGATTCATTTTCAAAAATATTTTCTTTTTTGAGTAATAATCGGATAAATATTCTTGCTCTGTTTGGCCTGGAGTAGGAACTAATATAGCAGTTCTATTTAATGAAATTAAATCCATAATTGTAGTATAACCAGAACGACTAACAATATATTTTGAATTTTGAATCGCATTTAACATTTTGTTTGTGCTTAAATGCGTAACAACCTTCACATTATTAAATATTTGTACACTTTGTTTTTCGTTAGGTTTACCTGTTACAATTAAGCAATTGCTATTTAAATTTTGTAATTGTGTTAATAATATTTTCTCAAATATTGAGCGATGCGGTTCGGGCCCACTTATAATTGCAATAACTTCAAATTTTTCTTCACTAATATTGTCATTTGTTATATCATTAAACCTTGACAATATTCCAACAAATAAAGTTTTTAAATGGACTTTATATTTATGAGATAATTCGCCAGCAATATTGGGGGGTTTCTCAAAATCTGGAATCCAACAAACATCATAATTATTTATAAAAAAACGATTAATTTTAAAAACAAATTGCTCAAATATTTTTAATTTATTTGGCAATTTTATCATTATTTGATGCGTAATAAAAACACAATACACATTTTTATTCCATAACCCAAAACGATTATCGGAAATAACTACATCAATTTTTAATTTTCTAATTATTTTTTTTAATTGGTAATGTTCCTTTATTATGCAAAATAAAAAATATGGAAAACGAATTAGCAAATGTAAAACAATAGTTTGCTTTTTAGGAAATGTAACATTAAAACCATTAAATTTTAAATACTCTAATAAAGTAAATTCTGTTCTTAATAATTCCATTACATTGTCGCTACCAGCAACAATAACATTATGCTCACGTTTTATTAACTCAGATATTATAGGTATATCGCGACTAGCATGACCAAGTCCCCAATTAAGTGGACAAACTAATATATTTAATTTTTTTTTCAAAAAATTAGAATGCTGTCATTACATTTAAATTATTTTCCTTTAATTTATTTGCAATTAAATTTAACTCGTCGGGTAAAATTTTAATAAGATTTTTTGCAGGTGGTTCGCGATCAATTGAATAAATCATAATACTTTTGGGATTTAGCTTTTTAACTATTTTAATCCATTCATTCAACTCATTTTCAGTAGTGTTATCAAATTTTTGACCATTAACTTCACCACGCAAAAACATTGTTTGAACAATTATTTTATCTTTAAAATTACTTAAATTATCAATATATTTTTTAAAATTGAACTTTAAAGGCGGGTTGTTAATTATTCTAAAAGTACTTTCAATAGCTGAATCAAGCTTTAATATAGGCAAATCAATTTTTTTTAATGCTTCTAAAACGTCAGCTTTTCCGAGCATAGTTGCATTGCTAAGAACCGCAATTTTTTTATCGGCGAAATATTTATTTCTTAATAAAATAACATCATCTATAATTTCAAAAAAATTGGGGTGTAAAGTAGGCTCACCATTACCAGCAAAAGTTATAACATCAAGTGGCTCGTTGTTTTTTTTAATTTCAATTAAACGCGATTCTAATTCATAAAAAACTTCTTTTCTTGTGTTAAATTTCGATAATGGAATATTTTCAGGATTCCAACCACACTCGCAATAAATACAATTAAAACTACATATTTTAGAATTAGTTGCGAGCAAATTAATTCCTAAAGAATGCCCTAAACGACGGCTTTTTATTGGGCCAAATATTATATCGTGAAATAAGATTGACATTTAATTAATTTTTATATTGTAAAGATACGAATTACAATTATTTATTTATGATTGATTTTTAAGATTCAAAAATTATAAAATAACATAAATATTACAATGTTATTAATTTTTAGAGTTAAATTTGTGAGTTAAAAAATTAGTTTGAAAAAAATTATTGCAATATTAATTAGCGTAACCATTACATTAGTAGTTTTTTCGTGCAAAAAGAAAAACGATAAACTCACAATTTCTGGCAATGCGTATAACTCTGAAATATTACAAAAAATAAGTGATGTAAAGGTTGATTTATACGCAAAAAAACTCTCGAATAATACATGGAACGGACAATATTCTCTAATAGAAACAACATACACTCAAAGCGATGGCAGTTTTATTTTTGAATTTGATAATATGCGTGTTTCAGATTTTAAATTAGCATTTAGCAAACAAGGATATATTACAAGCGAATATGTTATAAATCCCGATTTGGTTCAAAAAGGAGAAAATTATAATAAAACCTATAATGTTCATTTTGAATCGTGGTTAAAACTTTTAATTAAAAATTTTCCACCAACTTCAACCAATGATGTATTATCGTATCGTTTTTTAAAAGGATTAGATAACATTCAAGACACTTTAAAATATTTTAATGGCTCAAATATAGACACAATTAATGTTTGGAGAATTTATGGTTCGCAATGGGCTGTTATAGAATGGAATGTGTTCAGCAATTCAAATCATGTGCAACATATTGATAGTTTATGGGTCCCAATTAACGATACTTTAGTTTATAATTTGTATTATTAAATTTAAATAAAAGTTTAACAATTTAACTTTAAGTCAACAATAATAAGCGTTTTCATAGATTTAAGCCTAAAAAATGTTTATTAACCCGATGTATATAAATTGCTTAAAAAAACATAAAAAACATAAAAATTATTTAAACTCTTTCTAAATATTAAAATAATTATAGTAATTTTGTACCATAATTTTAATTAATCTTATAACAATTTAAATATCAAAATTATGTCAGTATTAGTAGGAAAAAAAGCTCCAGCATTTAAGGCAAAAGCAGTAATTAACGGTGGCGAAATCATAAATGATTTTTCGCTCGAACAATTTATTGGTAAAAAAGAAGTTATATTTTTCTTTTATCCAATGGATTTTACATTTGTTTGTCCAACCGAAATAATTGCATTTCAAGACAAAATGAAAGAATTTGATGATCGTAATGTTGCAGTTGTAGGCTGCTCAGTTGATTCAGAATTTTCGCATTGGAAATGGTTACAAACCGAATTAAAAGACGGTGGAATTAAAGGTGTTAAATATCCTTTGGTTGCCGATTTTTCAAAATCGATTTCAGAAAATTACGATGTTCTAGCAGGATATCAAGATTATAACGACGATGGTGATGCAACTTTTGTTGGTGCTCCAGTAGCTTATCGTGGTTTATTTTTAATTGATAAAAAAGGTATTGTTCGCCATCAGGTTGTAAACGACTTACCATTAGGTCGTAGCATAGATGAAGCTTTAAGAATTATTGATGCACTTCAGTTTTTTGAAGCAAATGGCGAAGTTTGCCCAGCAAACTGGCACAAAGGCGATAAAGCAATGAAAGCTACTCAAGAAGGTGTAGCTGAATATCTTGCTGCACATTAATGCTGATGATACAAAACAGCTAGATTTCGCATGGTTGTACAAACGATGTTAATGATTATTTTTGAGAATTGCCCAGTGTTATGGGAGTAAAAAGAAATATTGTTTACTAAAACAATATTATTGTAATTAGTTGTTTTAAGTTATTAGATTATATTTTCTTAACAACTAAATGATGACTAGTATTGGGATAGGTTCATGGTATCGTTGAGTATATGCAGCGTGCGAGAATTAGTAGGCACTTTCTTTCCACTGTTACGGACCTGCCAGCGAGATCTGAACTTGCAAATTGCACTGAAACCCGCATAATATATTACTGTGTTATCGCCACGTGCTTTTTAATTGTCGTAAATTATGTAATTATTCTTTTTATTCGCTAAATCAATTTTTAATCTTTTGGCATTTGTAACTTGATTTAAAATAGAGCCAGAATCTAACATAGATATTAAAAGCTTTTGATAAGTTAATTCACCACCATGAAAACCGTCAATTGTCTCATTGTCATTTGAATTACATAACGACACTTTGGAAAAATCATATACTTCATAATTATATTTGTCGAAAAATGGTTTTACTCTGCTATAAATTTCTTTTAAATAAACGTATTTACCGCTTTCATTCATTTTATTGTATACTTTATCCGCAAATGGAGGTAAAAATGCTATAACATTAATTTGTTGGTCTTTACAATATTTTAATAATTCATTTAATTCAGAAAGAGCTTTTTCATTAACGGATTTGCAATATTGAAAACGCATATTACCATGTTTGATTCTATCAAACGTATTTGAATAGTTAAAATCGATAGCTGTTGTATCTTTATTAATTAATTTCACAATTTGGTTTCCATAATACATACTTCCATCGTTTCTAAATCCAGTATTATTCATTTTTGCATTCAGTCCGATTTTATTGTATGAATTTGAATGTTGTATCAAAGAACTAAAGGTGTATTTACCTGCAAACAAATCAGCATAGACAGTTTTATAAGTAGGAAATAGTTTAGGATAATATGTAAAACTATTTTGCCAAAATTCGGTTGATGGTGTTGAATTCAAAGCATCATACGATTCATTAAACATCCATTGGTCAAGACCAACAATAATATACTTAGGATGTTTAGAATTAGGTAAACTTTTTATGAATGGTTTGAAATCAGTTATACTTGAAATTGTATAACCAGCATTATAAAAGGTATCATCAAACATGTTTTCTCTAAATTGTAAAACCCTTGAAGAACCCAGAGCCCAAACCCTTTTATTTTCATTTGAGTTGAGATAAGTCCATTTTACAAAGCCATAATTATTTTCGTGATAAGCATACCCAATAAGATATTTCTCCTTGCTGGATAAAACTTTGTCTATTTTATAAAAATTCTCTTTTGATTGCCATAAAATATAAGTAGGAAGCCCAAAAAAAATAATTAACGGACTAGTAAAAATAATTAATTGAATTAAAAACCTTTTCATAAACTAAAATTGAAAATAGATGAATTGTTGTTCTTTACCTGTAAAAGAGAAAATCGCTACGATGATAGCGTAATACATCGCCCATCTTACAGGTTTATACCATTTTGTACCTAAATATGCAATTGCATATTGTTGTTCTCTCCCAAGCCATTCAACTACAAAAAATACACCTGTCATAAAAACAATTGAAACAGCTTTCTCAATCCCTGGAAAATTGGGCATTGTTAACAATGAACTGGAAAATATTTCAGAGATATAATTAAAAGCATGTGTAACATTGGAAGCACGAAAGAAAATCCAAGCAAATACAGTTAAGCAAAA
>JAVHRJ010000399.1:1373-13408 GCA_036171595.1 Bacteroidales bacterium | reverse complement strand
CTTCTGGTAAGTTTTGACCAGCACCAACAGCAAGGTAAACCCAAGCAGGAATTCGCGGATTTATTTCGATTAAATAGTATTTATTGTCGAATGTTTTAATAAGTTCTAATTCCATACCGCCACGCCATTTGGTTTTTTTTATAATTTTGTGGCAAAGTTTAAGCATTTCCTGATCGTCGAGAGTAATTCCGCCCCATGCTTTCCCTTTATCGGTTATATATTGTTTACGCATTGGAACAGCTCCAACAGTATTTCCTTTTCCGTCGCCAAGAGCAATAACGTTAACTTCGGTTCCTCTAATAAACTGTTGAATAATTATTGGAACACCCCATTTTGTTGCTATTTTGTTGAAATAAAGTGCCACTTGTTCGGGGTTAAAAGCAACGTATGCGTCGTAAAATTTACCTTTTACCAAAAGTGGATATGTGAATTCTGGTGTAAGTGAACTTATTTCGCTGATATTGCTTATTGGTCTGCTATGTGGAACGTGAACTCCATATTTTTTACCAAATTCCGGTAAATTTGTTTTATGACGTTCTTCAAATTGTTTTATAGTTGGAAGCCATGTGCCAATACCCATTTCATGTAATTTATCTTCAAAAGAAATAAATGAATAAAGCTCAGCGTCGAAGTTTGGAATAAGAACGTCGATTTTTTCTTTAGAGTGAATATATGCTAATCGTTGCAATAGTTTATCGCTACCAATTGAAGGATAAGGAACTTGATAAACTTTATCAACAACATCGTGCATGTATATTCCCGGTTCAAGACTTTCGTATGCTAAACCGATAATGCGAACATCAAAAATTTTTGATTCACGCAAAGCCCTAATAACAGGAATTCCTGGTCCTGGGTTGTCGGTGTTATTTAATCCCGATACAGCTACCGTTATTTTATTTTTCTTCATGTTCTTCAATCATATTATATAAACGTAACATAGCCATAAAATCGAGGTAACTACGTTCAAATGTTGTTTCGTCAACATCGTAATTTTCTAAAATAACTTTTTTTATTTCTTTTTCAGATTTGCCTTCCTTAAATAAGGTAAGTATTTCAACTGCAGTTGGGTTAAGCGAAAACGAGTCGCCTGTTGTTGGGTCGAATATAAATCCTGTTTCACTTACAGCTATTTTTTTCTTTAACTTCATAATTAATAATTTTGAAATTTATGTTTGCAAAGATAATTAGTAAAATAAATGCAAATGTTATATAATTTGGTAAAAAGGTTATAAAATTTTAATATTGAAAAATTTTACAATTCAAATTATTCATAACCAATATTATATGCAACGATATTGAATATTTATTTAAATTAAATTATGTTTAATAACAAAATTTATGTTTTCAATAATTTTTATTTATAATTTTGACGACTTTTTAAGAAATTAAATTTTTAATTATGAGTATAAGTATAATTGGTAGTAGTATTGGTGAATCGGCAACGTTAAAATTAAACGAAACCTTTTCGATACTTAAAGCAAAGGGTGAACCTGTAATACATTTAGGTGGTGGTGAACCCAAAAGTAAAGCGCCTTTTGATGCAATAACAACTGCAGCTGGATTATTAAATTCTGGCGAAGTTAGATATGCACCAGTTGATGGAACAATTGAAATGAAGCAAGCTATAATTCGTTACACAGCCGATTTTTATAATAAAATTGTTTCTCCAGAAAATGTAATTGCTTCGAGTGGTGCAAAACAAGCTATTATGGTAGCTATGCAGGCAATTTTAAATCCACAAGATGAAGTTGTTTTTATGGCTCCGTATTATGTGAGTTATCCCGAAATGATTAAACTATGTGGAGGAATTCCGGTTCCGGTATTTGCTGAAAATGGCACATTTTACCCAACCATTAAAGATGTATCGCAAAATATAACATCATACACAAAGTTAATAATAATTAATAGTCCCAATAATCCAACTGGTGTTGTGTATTCTGCCGAATTTATTCAGCAAATTGTTGAGTTATGCGAAGAAAAAGGAATTTATTTAATGATGGACGATATTTATCATCGTTTAATTTTTGATAATGTAAAAGTTGCAAATCCTTTTGATTATGTTAAAAAAGATTTAGAAAACTCTAAGTTAATTGTTATAAACGGTGTTTCAAAACAATATGCAATGACTGGTTTTAGAATTGGTTGGGCTGTTGCAAACAAAAAACTTATAAAAGTTATGTCAAATATTCAGGGACATCAAACTTCAGGCCCATCAATTTTATTACAAAAAGCTGCAATTGGTGCAATGAATGGTATTCAGTCGTATGTTGAAAGTTTAAGATTGACATTAGAAAACAATAGAAACGTATTAGTTCAATATCTTAAAACTATTGATGGAGTTAAAATAACCGTACCACAAGGTACATTTTATTCTTTTGTAGATTTTAGTGCATACAATAAAAATTCGACACAATTGTCAAAATTATTACTCGATAAAGTTAGAGTATTAACAGTTCCTGGTGTTGAGTTTGGTGGTGAGGGTTGTTTAAGAATATCCTTCTGCGGCTCTATTAAAGATATTACCGAAGGTGTAGAGCGTATTAAATGGGTAATTGACCCAAATTCGTCGAACGAATTATTTATTGGGCAACGTAAATTAGTTAGAGATTGGCAATAATAGTTATAAAGTCTTAAGTTTATAAAGTTATAAAGTTGAAAGTTATAAAGTTGAAAGTTAAAATATATGAAATATTTAGAATTTGAAACCCCAGCACAAAAACAAGCTGCAGAATTTAAAAGTGACTATGGTTTAAAAAATCATGGATTAATTTATTTAGATAGAGTTTTTTGGAATTTGCCAGAAGCTGCATTAATTGAAGAAGCTGTATTTCGTAACGAAGGAAAATTAGTAAATGGTGGTTCTTTTCTCGTTCACACTGGTAAATGGACTGCTCGTGCTGCAAACGATAAATATTTTGTTAGAGAAGAATCGACCGAAAAAAAAATTGATTGGGGCAAAAATAATAGACCTATTAGTCAAGAAAAATTTAATGGTATTACTCATCGAATGCAAGCATTTCTTCAAGGTGAGGAACTTTTTGTGCAAGATGTTTATGCAGGTGCCGACCCAGATTATAGATTAAAAGTTAGGGTTATTACCGATAAAGCATGGCAAAGTTTATTTGTGCGTAATGTTTTAATAACGATCAAAGATACTCAAACTTTAAAAACTTTTATCCCCGATTTTACAATAATTGTTTCACCATCATTTAAACTTGATCCAAGAATTGATGGAACTCAAACAGAAACTGGTATTTTAATCGATTTTAATAAAAGGTTAGCAATTATTGCTAATACAAAATACGCAGGCGAAATTAAAAAATGTGTTTTTACAATTATGAATTATCTTTTACCATTGCAAGATGTTATGGCAATGCATTGCTCTGCAAATGTTGGTAAAAAAGGTGATGTAGCATTGTTTTTTGGTTTAAGCGGAACTGGAAAAACAACCTTATCTGCCGATCCAACTCGTCAACTAATTGGTGATGATGAACACGGTTGGAGCGATAAAAGTGTTTTTAATTTTGAAGGTGGATGTTATGCAAAGGCAATTCGATTATCGCCTGAACATGAGCCAGAAATTCATGCTTGTACACATAAATTTGGTACTATATTAGAAAATGTGGTTTTCGATATTCCATCGCGCGAAATTGATTTAGATGACGAAGGAATTACTGAAAATACTAGAATTTCTTATCCTATAAATTTTATTCCAAATGCTGTTCAGGAATTAATGGTAAATTCACAACCAAGCAATATAATTTTCTTAACTTGTGATGCACAGGGAGTTATGCCCCCAATTGCTAGATTAACTCCAGAACAAGCAATTTATCATTTTATTAGTGGTTATACTTCAAAAATTGCTGGTACAGAATTGGGATTAGGAATAGAACCAGAGATAACTTTTTCGGCTTGTTTTGGTGCTCCCTTTATGGTACATCACCCATATTTTTATGCTAATTTGTTACGAACAAAAATGGAAAAAAATAACGCAAAAGTTTGGTTAGTAAATACTGGCTGGGTTGGTGGTAAGTTTGGTGTTGGTAAACGTATTAGCATTCGATATACTCGAAATATGTTAAATGCAGCATTAGAAGGTCTTTTAGACAATGTGGAGTATCGCAAAGATAAATTATTTGGTTTCGATGTTCCTGTAACTTGTCCAAATGTACCTGATGATGTTTTTGAGCCATCAAACGCATGGGGCAATAAAGATGAATATTGGAAAAAATTCGACGACCTTGCTGCACGCTACATAGAAAACTTTAAATTATTTAAAGACGATGTGCCTAAAGAGGTTTTAAAAGTTGAACCAAAAAGGTTAAAAAAGGTATAGTGCTAACATTGTTGTAAGCTTCATTTTTATTATATAACATTTTGCTTAAAAATTAAAGAAATTCAAAATTGCTTCTATAGTTTAAGTTGTAAATTATGGTTTTGAAAATTTATTAATTTCAAAACTAATTGAATCTTAAAAACTATTTTTTAAATTAAAATCTCTGCGTTTTTCAATTTAGTTTTTTTTACTTTTCTTTTTTCACTCTATAGGAGATTCCTGCTTGCGCTGGATAACGCCTAAAAAAAAATCAGTCTTCGTTTGTATTCACAAACGTTTTACATTCAACTGTAATCGACATTTCTTAAATATTTGATACAAATATTTTGTTTGTTGGAGATAACTCCAACTAAGACAAAAAAAAGAATGCTAAAATAATGTGATAAATTCTACTCAAGTTTGAGTTGTTTACAACTTGGTAGGCAACAAATAAAACTACAACTAAAGCAATTTAATGAACGATTGTTGTTTTAAAAAATGGGTTAAAATAACATTATAAAAAATTATTTTAACAATGCTTGTAATTTGAATTCAATAATTTTTATTGTTCCTTTACTATTTACAATAAGTTTTACTTTATTTATATTTTTAAAATATTCTTCTTGTGTATCGAAAGGTATTTTTTCTATTGGAATTCCATTAATATAAATTATTTTATCATCAATTTTTAATCCTTTCTTTTCTGCATCACTTTTTTCGGTTAACCCTGTAACAATCCAACCGCCTAAGGTTTTACACCTATTAATAAAAAAAAAGCCGAATCTATCAGAAATAAAAGGTTTTTTAAAATTTTCGTTTGGTTTTAAGTACAAATTACAATTATTGAAATTTATTAAAATATCAAAATGTTCAAGTATATTGTTACCAATTATACCTAAGTATTCGCCATCGGCTAACATGCCTGAACTATCAATACTAAATGATAAATTTACATTTTTAAGATGAAAATTTGAAATTTGTAAAGAGTCTGCAATAAAGTCAAAACCCGAAGATTCACCTCCAATACCACCATATTTTGTGTAATATCTAGTTTTTCGTTTAACTTTTTTATCTAAATTATATTTTTTAGCAACAAAGTCGGTTAATGTGCTAAATGGCATTCCAGTATCTATAATAAAATTGCCTTTAATTGTAACCGAGTCATTTACTTTTATTTCCATTAGCATACAAAAATTGTTTCCAATTTTTTTTGTAGAAACTAATTTATAATCAGAAATGTCAATAGAATCAATTGATTTATAAAGATTAATATATTTATTAAAATAGTTGATTTCTAAAATACTTTTTTTAAAGTAGTCAATGCCAATAAGACCATCTATAAAATCGCCACCAATAGGTTTAAGGTTATGAATAAGAACATTTGTTATTTTGTATATATTGTTATTAAATTTAAAGCTTACAGTGTCGTTTACTGATTTTGCCTTCTGAAATGAATTTCCAATACCCCATAATTTTACATCTTTTACATTTTTATAATTAGAAATATTTTTGTTGAAAAATAAACTATCAAAATGCAGATTGTTGGTTCCTAAATCTAATAAAAAACTTCCTTGAACGTTGTTAACTTTTCCTTGAATAAAAATATATTCATTATAAACAATTGGAATAGCGTTTTTTGGTAAAATAAAACTTTTAACATTATTGTTTACTTTATTTTGATTGTTATTACATGAAAATATCATTGTAGTAACAATACACAATAATATTAGTTTTATTATTCTCAAATAAATGATATTAAGTAAATATATATTATAACAATATGCAAAAAAAATAATTGTTATTAATAATTTAATTTCTAAAAAGTGACTTTTGTTTTATTTTAACAATCTTACCATATTTTGCTAACTCTTTTTGGTTAATGCGTTTTGCGTCGCCAACAATGCCAATAACCATTGGTTTCGATTTTAAATTATCGTCGGAAAATTTTTTAATATCATCGAAAGTAAGTTCGTAATAAACAGGAATTTTTGATTCAGCGGGGTCTTCTTTGTAACCTAATAATTTCCAATCAGCAATTTTTTGACTCAAGTCTCTAAAGTCGGGGTGTTCGGTTATTGATGATTGAACTAAATATTCTTTAAAAGTAGCCATTCGTTCAGGTTTTAAAGGCATTTTTCTAACTAACGAATCAAAAATACTAACTGCTTCAATTGTTTTATCGCTTTGAGTTCCTATGTAACCATAAAATAATGCATCTTTTCCAGATTGCATTGGCTTGGCATAGTATGCACCTGCCGAATAAGCAAGTGATCTAAATTCTCTAACTTCTTGTAAAACTAATCCCGAAAAATCGCCACCAAAATATAGATTAAATGCATCAATGTATGGCTCATCGTCGTTATAAAATGGTTTTTCGTTAATTACAAAATAAATTTTACTCTGTAAAGCTTTTGGTTTGTCAACTAAAAAAATTGTGTTTTCATTGTAATTTGTTATAGTAATATTAGCAGGTGCAAGGGTAGGAGTAGGGCGATCTGCAAAGCCATATTCGTTTTTTAAATAAGAGCTAACTTCGTTAAATGGTAAATTTCCAACATAATGCACTTCGGCTTCAAAATTTGTTGCAAGCTTAAAAACAGTTAATAAAGAATCGGTTCCAACTTTTTTTAATTCTTTTAAAGTTGGTCGGTCAATAAAAGTTGATTTATTACCATTTTTAATCCATTTAAAAAGTGCATCAGCAACGTTATCTGGTTCGTCGCTTTCTATTTTACGAGTTGATTTTTCGCCTTCAATTAAAATATCGAGCTTATTTGGTTCGCAAACTGGATTATGTACAAGTTTTCCTAGTAAAATTAATGCAGGTTTTAATTGCGATTCTTTTCCTTCAAGTTTAATAACTGTATAATCTTTAGTACTGCTAATATTATATGTACAACCAATTTTACTAAACTCATTTTTTAATTCAGCAACTTTAAATTCCGATATACCCGATAAATTTAATAATTGCGTGGCATTTGTTAAAAGTTGATGATATACATTTCCCATTCCGTATTTAATGGTTAATGAAAAAATATCGTTATATGGGTTTTTTGTTTGGTATATTGTTATGCCTTTTTTTATACGATTATATTCAACATCGGCTCTAAAATCAACAAATTTTTCTTTAATAGGGTTTGATGGCATTGATTCGAGTTTTTTTGCAAACACCGATTTTGCATCGGTATTTGAGGTAACAGGTTTGTATCCTGGTTTGTCAATAGTTTCCTTTTTAGGAAATCCCATGCGCGAGTAAAATGCTAAATAGTTTTTATTGTAATACTTATTTGCAATGTTAATAACATCTTGCTTGGTAATAGAATTAATTTTGTTTGGAATGTTAAAAGCATCTTCAAATTTTTCGTTTCTACCAAATAATTCTGCAAAATACATCGAACGGTTTTCTACATTTTCCATTTCGTACATAAAGTTGCGATATAGTTCGGCCTTTGTTGCTTCAACCAACCAATCGTCAAATTTGCCATTTCGTAAATCATCAAGTTTTTGCATTACAAGTGCTTCTGCATCTTCTAATTTTTGACCAAGAATTTTTGGAACAATAAACAAAATAGTTTGCCCATAATCGTTATATCCCATTGAAAAAGCTTGTGCTGCTAGTAACTCATTGTTTATTGTTAATTTATCTAACAATCCTGTTTGATTTTCGTTAGATAAAATTCCATTGCAAACTTCAATTCCAATTTCATCATCATCGCCTGCTGGAACTGTTCTAAAGCCTAACATTCCTAATTTAATTGGCGATAAATTCATTTCAATAAATTCTCGACCATTAAATGGCTCTTCTTTCCATGTTTTTGCTTCTGGCAAATCGGCTTTTTTCCATTTCCCAAATTTCTCTTTTATAAGCTCTAAAGTCTCTTTAGTGTTGAAATCGCCAGAAAGTACTAGTGCCATATTGTTTGCAACATAATATGATTTAAAGAAATTGTACATTTTGTTAAGCGAAGGGTTTTTTAAATGTTCTATTGTACCTATTAACGGCTGTTGACCGTAAGGGTGATTTTTAAAAAACTTTTTATTGTATTCATCAAAAAGTTTTGCTTGAAACATATCGGAGTATAAGTTTTTTTCTTCGTAAACTACTTCCAATTCCGATTGAAACCCCCTAAACACTGGATTAATAAATCTACCACTATATATTTCTAACCATTTATTCATTTGGTTTGGTGGAAAAGCATTATGAAAAACTGTACGATCAGGACTCGTATTTGCGTTTAAATCAACACCTCCAATACTTTTAATTATTTTATCTAATTCATTTGGAATAGCATATTTATTTGCTTCGAGCGATTCGCTATTTATGTTTTGTTGAATTTCTTTTCGCTTTTCAATATCTGTGGTTTTTCCCAATTCTTCATAAAGTGCAAATATTTTATCGATATGTGGTTTTTCCGAAGCCCAATTTATAGTTCCTAATTCTTCAGTTCCTTTAAAAAGCATGTGTTCCATGTAATGAGCCATACCTGTTGCATCGGCAGGATCGTTTTTAGAACCAGCTTTTGTAACAACAATCCCGTAAACAATTGGTCGAGTATGATCTTCGTTTAATATTACTGTTAACCCATTTTCTAAAACATATTTTTCAACTAAAGGTTTTTGCCACTCAATTGTTTGACTGTGCCCTTTGTATATGATAAACAGAAAGATAAACGATAAATATAATTTAATATTCATAGCTATTTTTTTTAAATAATTACACCCAAACTTACAAAAAATATTTACGAATTACGAAAAAATAAAAAAAATCGAATAATTAAGCAAATATAATTACTTGTATTTAGCTGTAATTTAGATGTGTACGCGTTAATGCATTTGATGTATCTTAGTTAATAGTATTGGCATAAGTGTTTTTTAATTATTACCTTTGTAAATCTTTATTGTAAAAGATTTATTAGTAATGCTCGATTTATACTCTAATCATAAAAATTATTCTGATATTTGTTATAATATTCTTAACAACGATATAAATAAGCTTTTTATTAAAGGTTTAAGTGGTTCATCGTATGCACTTTTTATTTCATCAGTTTTTAAAAAAATAAATAAAAATTTTGTTTGTGTTCTATCCGAAAAAGAAGAAGCAGCTCACTTTTATTCAGATTTAGTAAGCATTTTAGGAGAGCAAAAAGTTTTATTTTTTCCATCTACTTATCGCCGTAAATATAATTCTAATAATATAAGTGTTGCAAATTCTGTAATAAGAACAGGTGTTTTAGAGAAAATATCGCAAGCAAATAATAATTATATTATTGTTACGCACCCCGAAGCAATATCAGAAAAAGTTGTAAGCAAAAGTGAGTTTAATAACAATAAACTTATATTAAATAAAAACGAAAAAGTTAATATTAGTTTTATTGAAGAAGTATTAATTAGTTATAATTTTGAACGTAACGATTTTGTTTTTCAACCTGGGCAATATGCTATTAGGGGTAGTATTATTGATGTTTTTTCATTTTCGCAGGAATATCCATTTCGAGTCGATTTTATTGGCGATAAAGTAAATAATATTAGAAGTTTCGAAATTGAATCTCAAATAAGTATAAAGGATGTTGAAAATATTGCCATCATTCCCGATTTGCATAATAATAATCAATTAGTAACTGAATCTTCTTTGTTCTCTTTTTTTAACGAAAAGCCAAAATTAATTTTAAAAGATGTAGTTCTTTTCGAAAAAATTATTGATGAATTTTTATCGGAAACCGAATCAGAAAATTTCTTTTCATTTAATTTTTTAGTTAGCGAATTTCTTAATTATCAGATTACTGAATTTGGTATAAATAAGTTTTTTGATTCTTTTTATACTTATAATTTTAGTACTATACCGCAACCTGTTTTTAATAAAAATTTTGAATTTTTAGGAAACGATTTAATTGAAAAATCAAGTAATGGGTATAAAATTATTATTGTTTCTGATAACAACCAGCAAATTGAACGAATAAAAGATATTTTTAGCGATATGGGAAAGGGTGAGTTATTTAAAACTTCAATTTTAGATATTCACGAAGGCTTTGTTGATAACGATTTGTTAGTTTGTGTTTATACTGAACATCAAATATTTAGTAAATATCATAAATATAAATTACGCGATAATTTTTTAAAAAATGAATCGTTAACTTTAAACGAATTTTCAAATTTGCATCCTGGCGATTTTATTGTTCATATTGACCATGGAATAGGAGTATTTGGTGGACTCGAAAAAGTAAATATTAATGGAAAATGGCAAGAACAAATTAGACTAATTTATAAGGACAAAGATATCCTATATGTAAATCTTCACTCGCTTCATAAAATATCAAAATATAAAGCTAAAGATGGCGAGCCACCTAAACTTTATAAACTTGGAACAGGTGCTTGGCAACGATTAAAACAACAAACAAAATCTAAAGTAAAAGATATAGCACGCGATCTAATTGAGTTATATGCTAAAAGAGTTCAACAACAAGGTTTTGCATTTTCGCAAGATTCTTATATGCAACAAGAATTAGAAGCATCATTTTTATACGAAGATACACCCGACCAAGAAAAAGCAACAAAAGCCACAAAAATTGATATGGAATCGATGGTGCCTATGGATAGGCTTATATGCGGTGATGTTGGTTTTGGTAAAACTGAAGTTGCAATTCGTTCTGCTTTTAAAGCTGTTGCCGATAGTAAACAAGTTGCTGTTTTAGTGCCAACCACAATTCTTGCACTTCAACATTATTATACTTTTACCGATAGATTAAAGAATTTGCCTTGTAATGTGGAGTTTATTAATCGATTTAAATCATCTAAAGAACAAAAGGAAATTATCGAGAAAATTAATGATGGCAAAATAGATATAATAATAGGCACACATAAACTTTTAAATAAAGAAATAAAATTTAAAGATTTAGGCTTGTTAATTATTGATGAAGAACAAAAGTTTGGTGTTGCTGCTAAGGAAAAATTACGTTCTATTCGCGTAAATGTCGATACTCTTACACTTACTGCTACTCCAATTCCACGAACATTACAGTTTTCGTTAATGGGAGCTCGCGATTTATCAATTATTAATACTCCTCCACCAAACCGACAACCAATAATAACCGAAGTTTACACGTTTAACGAAGAAGTAATACAAAATGCTATAAATTTTGAAGTAAGTCGCAATGGACAAGTATTTTTTATAAATAACAATATACAAAATATTAGCGAAGTAGAGAAATTAATTCATAAACTTTGTCCCGATGTTAGAACTGCCGTGGGGCATGGTCAAATGAAACCTGCTGAGTTAGAAGATTTGATAATAAATTTTATTAACGGTAACTTCGATGTTCTTATTTCTACAACTATAGTTGAAAATGGGCTCGATATTCCAAATGCAAATACAATTATAATTAACAATGGGCACATGTTTGGTTTAAGCGATTTGCATCAATTGCGAGGTAGGGTAGGGCGTTCAAACCGTAAGGCATTTTGTTATATTATGGCTCCACCTGTTTCTGTACTTCCTCAAGATGCACGTAGAAGGTTAAAAGCAATTGAAGAATTTAGTGAACTAGGTAGTGGTTTTAATATTGCTTTGCAAGATTTAGATATTAGGGGTGCTGGTAACATGCTTGGTGCTGAGCAAAGCGGATTTATTGCCGACATTGGTTTTGAAACATATCAAAAAATATTACAAGAGGCAATGCTCGAACTTCGTGAAAATGAATATAAAAATTTACCCGAAATTGCAAAA
>JAVHRJ010000399.1:0-1363 GCA_036171595.1 Bacteroidales bacterium | reverse complement strand
GCAGTCTGAAAGTCCAAAACAATATGTAAATGATTGTGTAGTAGAAACTGATTTAGAACTTTATATTCCCGAAACTTATATCGAAAATACATCTGAACGCATTAAGCTTTATCGCGAATTAGATAGCGTTGACGATGAAGAAAAATTACTAAAATTCACAAAAAATCTCGAAGACAGGTTTGGAAAAATTCCTAACGAAATATTTGGTTTGTTTGATATATTACGCATTAGGTGGAAAGCGAAGCAACTTGGTTTTGAAAAAATAGTGTTAAAGCAAAACAAATTTATATGTTATTTTATTTCCGATAAAAATTCGAGTTTTTTTAATTCAAAAATATTTGCCGAAATTCTTCAATATTTACAAACTTCACATAACTCTTCTGGGTTAAAAGAAAACAACGAAAAATTATCATTACATTTCGAAAAAGTGAATTCGTTAAATAAAGCCAAACAGATTGTTACAAGCCTTTATGATAATATATTTTATGTTGAAGCAAGCATTTAGTTTTTTATAAAAAATTACACTCAAATTTTACAGCATTTTTTGGTAAAATAAAATTTTTAATTTCCATATCTTTTTCAAAAATTCCGTAAACTACCGAACCACTACCTGTCATTGAAGCATATAATGCTCCGTTATTGTACAATTTGTTTTTTATATCTTTAATTTCTGGAAAATTGCTAAAAACAGTTTCTTCAAAATCGTTTTTAATATATGTTTTCCAATTTGTTATTGGGTCATTTGTTACTATTTCTTTTAATTTGTTATTTGTTATTTGTGTTTTGGAATTTTTATAAGCCCATGCAGTATTTATATGAATTTGCGGATGAATTAGAATTAATTTGTAATTTGTTAAATTTAATTCAATTTGTTCTAATTTTTCACCTTTAGAAGTTGCTAAACATGGTTTATTGCTTATAAAAAAAGGACAGTCGCTTCCTAAACCTGTTGCTATTTTTTTTAAATCAGTATCCGAAATTGAAAGTTCGAAATATTTATTTATTGCTTTTAACAAAAATGCTGCATCGGCCGAACCCCCACCAAGTCCTGCACCTGTTGGAATTGCTTTATGCAAATGAAAAGATAGTGTTGGCAACTTGTATTTGTTTTTTAATATGTTATAAGTTTTTGTACAAATATTATTTTCGGCATCAATATCTAATTTGTAACCAGAGGCTGTGAATTTAAAATTTTTAGAAGGAATAAATTCTAACGAATCTTTTAAATCTATTGGCACCATTATGGTTTCAATGTTGTGAAACCCATCTGAACGTTTGTTTAAAATATTTAAACCGATATTAATTTTTGCATTTGGAAAAAACAACATATTAAATTTTTTTAGACGCTGATTAACACTGATTT
>JAVHRJ010000398.1:0-2685 GCA_036171595.1 Bacteroidales bacterium | reverse complement strand
TCTAGTTTTGAAAACAGTCATTTACAAAAGTAAACTCCTTGATTTTCAAAACTACTAAAGCCTCATTCTTGACATTTTCTTATCTGACACTGAGTTTTCTTTCAAGAACTAGTTATATGATTTACAGTAGTTACTTAATACACCTGATAAATGAAAGTTAGCAAACTTTTCAATATGAGTGGATATAGGCAATTGCTAACTACGTATTTGCTATTAATTACACTTAATCTTTTACTTGAATGGTACTATTTTAATTTTATTACCCCATCGTATATCAAATACGGATTTATATGGCATTTTAATATTCTAAAATACATTGAAGTAAAAATTTTTCTATTGTTATTGTTTGTAGGCTTGTGGTACTTATTTCGAAATAATAGATTTATATTTAGTATATATGTACTGCTTATTATTTTCTTTTTTTATCCTGCTTCAATAATATATTGTCTTTCCGATTTTTCTGGTGAACCCATGTATTCGATTTTCTGTATGATGCTGCCAATTGTTCTTGTATGCAATTTGAAGTTAAAGTTGGTTCGTTTGAATTTACCGGAAAAAGGTAAAAATTTATTTTTTCTGTGTATGATTCTTTTATTATTAGTACCCATAATTTTCAAGATGGGATTTTATATAAATTTTGAAAATATTTTCCTTAAGGATGTATATGAAACCCGAAAGATATTTGCTGAAAACTGTTCAGGAATATTAGATTATTTTTTTAATTGGCTTTCAAAAGTTATTATTCCGATTTCAATTATATTTTTTTTAATGAATAAAAAATATACATATGCAATACTTGCAGTTATATGCTTGCTTTATTTATATTTTATTTCAGGGAATAAATTAACTTACATAACTTGTTTTAGTATGTTATTTTTTTATTTTTTTGGGAAAAATTTTCAAGAAAAAATACTTTGGTTTTTATCGTTATTAATAATTGTTCTTTTGTTCTTGCCTATTCTTGATAATCTATTTTTAAGTACCCCAATTTTACAAGGCACTTTTGTAATGAGGATGTTATTTTTTCCCGCATTACTGAATCATTCTTATTTTGATTTCTTTTCTAATAATCCATTATTTTTTGCTGAAAGTCATTTTTTCAATTTATTTTTCCCATATCCATATACAATGAAAGTTGGGTTCTTAATTTCACAGACGTATTTTGGTACAGTGGATATGTTTGCAAATAACGGTATTGTTAGTGATGGGTATATGAACTTAGGATATTTTGGAGTTGCCATTAATTCTATAATTTTAGCGATAATTTTTTTGTTTTTTAATTCCGTAAACCTTGACTCGAAATATTTTGGTTATTTTGTTACATTAATTTTTTTATTTTTAAGTGCTCCCATGTTATCTATGTTCATCACTTCGGGGTTGTTTATTGTAATGGGACTGTCGCTATTTCTTAAAACAAAAGCTGTGTAAAACATGAATAGTTATAAGATTGTACGAATAACAAATCTTTATAAAGAGATTGTCGCATTATTTTACAGAGATACACCTAATGTTCAACATCAGTCATATGATGATCAATTGGAAGCAATCATTAACTATTCATTTGATTTGGCTATTTCATTTGTTAAAAATATCAGGAAACAAGGTGTGGAAGCCAGTATAATAATAACAAATGCACCTTTTCTAAACCAAAAATGGAAGGAAGAAAATAATTCAGATCAGAATGGACTATCATTAGTGCTTGAACAAGTTGCTAAAATTAATCCTGACATAGTATGGCTCGACGATCCTGCACTAATGGAAACAAACTGGATTAATGAACTAAGGACAAAATCAACAAATATTAAAATAGTTTGTGGGCATGTTTGTGCACCATACGGAAAGCATAATATTGAAGCATTTAGAAAGCTCGATATAATGTTTACGTGCATTCCTTGTATGAAGATAGATATGGAGAAGCAAGGAATAAATGCTTTTCAATTATATCATTCATTTGATGAGGATATTTTACAAATAATTAATATCGATAATTTATACCCTTCTTTAGATGTTCTTTTTACAGGCTCATTATTTGTTGGAGGTGGGTTTCATAACACACGCATTGAATACATCGAACATCTATTGAAAAACGGCATTCCTATTTCTGTTTTGGGAAACAAAGAATCAAATTCAAAAATAGCACTAAAAAAAGGGTTTCATTTTACAATTAATTTATTACGATATTTACATGCAGAAAGCCTTATTGATTCAGTAAATATTTTAAAAAAACATAAAGATTATGGAAATTATCCTGTTCCAAATTATTCTTCTGCTTTAAAGAAATCAATATTTCCACCAGTTTTTGGGGTTAATATGTTTAAGCAATTGTCTCGTGCAAAAATATGTTTTAATATTCATGGAGATATCGCAGGCAGTTGTGCAGGGAATGTTCGTCTTTTTGAGGCTACCGGTGTAGGCACTTGCTTGATTTCTGATTGGAAAGAAAATCTGGCAGATATTTTTGAACCTGAAAAGGAAATCATTACATATAAGTCAAAAGAAGAATGTGCAGAAAAAATAACATGGTATTTACATCATCCTGAAGATCTTAAAAAAATTGCAAAAGCCGGACAAATGCGAATATTGAAAGACCATACGCATAAACAACGAGCAGCCTATTGTCATGAGATTTTTTTAAATTTTTTATCAAGATAAATTTTACATGCAATCATTTATTCGCAAAAATAT
>JAVHRJ010000397.1:0-2688 GCA_036171595.1 Bacteroidales bacterium | reverse complement strand
ACACACTTAAAAAAAACTGGGCGGTTATGTGCAACTTGACAATTATAAAATAATTTATACCTTTATAGCTGTTTAAAAATAACTACGGTTAAATGCCCAACTTTTCCAAGCGTAACCGTTATAGCCAATGCTTAAAAAAGACAATGAGACTCTAAACTTTTGCTTTTTACAATGAAAAATCTTTTATTAATTATGTTTGTTTCATCTATTTTGTGTTCATGTTATGAATATAAAAAGTTTACTGTGTACAAACAAGCACCTTTTGACAATACAAGTGATTCAATTTATCTTGACAAAGTCTTTACGGTTAAATATTTTAAGGAAAGTTATCCTGAATATATTCAATATAATCAATTTATTTTTCATTCAAATGGCACTTATGGTTGTTGTTATATAGATAAAAATATTGAGCATGTAGTAGGTCATTATATTATACGACACGACACTATTTTTATGCAACGATTTGGTCAAGACCCCGAGATAATTAAACGTTATCTTAAAGAGTATTTTGCTAAAATAATAAATGATAGTACAATAATATTTTACTTTCATAGATGTAATTTTTGTCATGGTCAATTTTCGGGATATGGAGAATCAGCAGATATATATTTCAAACCACCATTAGAATATACTGTTTCATCTAAAGACAACAAATCAGAAATTTATGAAGATAGAATCTTTAAAAAGAAATGGTATATAAAAAATGTATGGTATAATAAGAAATAGACTTTTATAGTTTAAAATAAATGAAAGTAATCAAGACGACAAAAAAGCACAGGCTATAACACACGTTTGGTAAAAACTGGGCAGTTATGGGCAACTTGACAATTTTAACAAATTGTAAACTTTTTAGCGGTTTGACACTGACTGCGGCTAAATGCCCAGCTTTTCCAAGCGCCAAACGTTAGGCACTATTAATAAAAAAAATGACAACAACAATTAAATTATTTAGACATATGAAAACAATAATTTTATCGATTATACTATTTTCGACAATTTCTCTTTCTGTAAATGGACAAAGTTATTATCCAATGTTAGGGGACACCAACACTTGGTATTATTACCATTGTTTTGAAGGCTGCTACACAGATATATATTGTACTAATGGCGACACCGTTATTGGAGGGTTAAATTATAAAGTTATTGGTTATTGTGATATGCAAACATGGGGAGCATTTTTTCGTGAAGACACAATTGAAAAAAAAGTGTATCAACGATATAATCAGAATGTAGAATTATTAATGTATGACTTTTCTTTACAAGTTGGTGATAGTATATTGTTACAGGATTATTTTTACAATAGTGTAACTAACATTGGATGGTATCATTTAGACTCTATTAAACTTGTAAACATATCTGTGGGTAATAGAAAATCTTTTAATTTCCATAATACTTTTAATAATAATCCACTTTTATGGATTGAAGGAGTTGGTACGCTTGGATACCCATTTCAATCATACAGTAATTATGCACCATCATGGGACGAAGTGAGTTGTTTCTATAGAAATGATACTTTAATTTACCAATCCCAATTTTCACAACAAAGTGGGACTTGCAATATTTGGGTAAGTATAAATGAAAACGAAAGTAATTCATTTGAACTATTCCCAAATCCAACCACAAATGAAATTGTTGTTTCAAATTCTACAATGTTTAAAAATTATAAATTATATGACTTATTAGGTAAAACACTAATGTCAAATGACATTTGTGAAAATAATTTTATCATTGACTTGAAATCTTTGCCTTCAGGCATATATCTTCTAAAACTGACTGACAATAATAGAAGCTTGACTAAGAAAATTATTAAAAATTAACAGTGCCTAACACCATGTTGGTATTTAGCAGGCTGTTATGGGCAACTTGACAATTATAACAAATATCAAATATTTTAGCGGTTTGACAATAAATGCAAGTAAAAGCCTGCCAAATCCAACATTCAAACGTTAGCAACAAATTTTAAAGACAAAAATCATGAAACAGAAATTATACGTTGAATTGGTTAAAAAAAGGAAATCCTATAAATTTAAGGATTCCGAATTATTAAATCCATCTGAAATTTTAGGTGGTATTTACGATAAAGAAATACATCTAAACCCTTGGTCTCAGTGGCATGGGAATTTAGATGCGAAAATATTATTAATAGGACAAGATTGGAGTAGTTATGATGAGTACATAAAAGGCAAAGGAGAAGAAGATTTGATGAATAACACTAATCTGAATCTTTCATGTTTGTTTGGTGAGATTGGTATAAATGCAAAAGACAGTGATGATGAGACTCCAATTCCTTTATATTTTACAAATTGCATTCTAGGAATTAAGAAAGGAAAAATGGCTAGAAAAATAAAACGTAGTTGGTATATAGACACAGCCGATATTTTTATCAAACCATTAATTGATATAATAAGTCCAAAGATTATTATTGCATTAGGTAAAGCTGCTTATGAGACTGTTTCAAAAATTTATAACATTAAGACAATGCCTTTAAAATATGCAATTGACATGAATCCTGTAAAATTACCTGATGGTAAATTACTCTTCGCTGTTTATCATTGCTCTGACTTGGGACATGCAAACAGACATTTTCAAACGCAACGGAAAGACTGGAGGAAAATCAAAAAGTATCTTTAAATCATTGAAAAATAAAATCAGTTGCTAACAGGCTGCTGCTTTCAGTGGCGGGACAGT
>JAVHRJ010000396.1:0-2688 GCA_036171595.1 Bacteroidales bacterium | reverse complement strand
GGAAGGAAGCAAGGGTAAAAGGTTGTAGCGGTGCGATATAAGTAGCTTACCCTATCTTTTTTGAAATCTACTCAATAATGAACTTACAAGAGATTTCGATACAAATAAAAAAAACAGCATTAGAAATTGGCTTCAACGATTGTGGTTTTGCAAAAGTTGAGCAATTAAATTTTAATAAAGAAAAATTAATTTTTGCTATTGAAAATGGATTTACTTCGGAACTTTCGTTTTTAAATAACAATATAGAAAAACGTTCTAATCCATCGCTTTTATTAGATAATGCTAAAACTGTTATTTCAGTAATTGCAAGTTATGCCCAAGTTAATAATCAACAAAAGTCTAAATATAAAATATCCAAATACGCTTTTAGCAATGATTATCATTTTATTGTAAAAACTAACCTTGAAAAGTTATTTGTAAAAATTAAAGAAATTTTTCCTGATGTTAATGGAAAAGTTTTTTGTGACACCGCTCCAATTTTTGAAAAAGAATGGGCTAAGCAGGCTGGTTTGGGTTGGATCGGGAAAAATAATTTATTGATAAATAAAAAGTTAGGGTCATTTGTTTTTATTGGCGAAATAATTATTGATAAAGAACTTTTTTATGATAATCCATTTAATTTTAACTGTGGAAATTGCAATTTGTGTGTTAGGGCATGTCCAACAAATGCTATTCAACCATATTTATTAAATGTTAATAAATGTATTTCATTTTTAACTATTGAAAATAAAAGTGAAATAATTTCAGAAGAGTTTAAAAAACAAATAAAAAATGAAATTTATGGGTGCGATATTTGCCAAACTGTATGCCCGTATAATATGAATGTTGACTCAGTATCAAATAAGTTTTTTGCACAAAATGAATATGTAAATTGGAACTACGAAAAATGGGAAAATTTAAATGAATTACAATTCAATAAATTCTTTAAACAAACTGCAATAAAAAGAATAGGATTAAAAAAATTAAAACGAAATATAGAATTTGTTAATTCAAACTATTGATTTTAATGCGAATTAAGGGTTGAAAAACACTAAAATGCACCTTTCTACAGCATCAACGCAAGGATTCCGTAATCCCCGCGGAGGCGGAAACTAAGCGAAGTGGTCTCATGAGCGAAGCGAATAATCCCCTGCAGAGAGCCAAATTAATATTTGCATCCATTTTTTTTCTTCACCAATATTATAAAGAAAAGATTTTATATGTTTTTTGTCCAATTCAGAAGGGTCTTCTTCGAATAGGAGATTCCCGCCTTCGCTGGAATGACGGCATATGCGGGAATGACTACAAAAATGAACTCTTGTCGCATTAGTAACTCAATAACTTAAATAATTATCCTAATTCGCTAATTCTTTCGAGTTGAGTAATATCAATAATTTTAATTTTCCTACCAGTAATTTCAATAACTTTTTCTTGAGCAAAACTACTAAGTGTCCTAATGGCATTTGAGTTAGTCATATTACTTAAACTAGCTATATCTTCGCGTGACAAGTGAGCTTTAATTGTTTTGTTATCGTCTTCCATGCCATAGGTGTCTTTTAAAACTAAAATTGATTCGGCTAATCTGCCTCGTACATGTTTTTGTGTTAATGTTACGGTTCTACTATTCGAAAAACCAAGCTCTGTTGCTAATGATTTTAAAATTACCATTGCTAAATCAATGTTATGATATAAAACTTCGAATAATGCATCTTTTTCGATAATACAAACCGAACAATCTTCTAAAGCTATTGCAGTAGCTAAATAATTTTCGTCGGCAAAAATAGCCCTATAACCTATAAAACCAATAGGTTTTGCTAATCTAACAATTTGTTCGCGACCACCAATTCCTTCTTTGTATAATTTAACCTTTCCTTCCGAAAGGCTTATTAAACCTGTAGGTTTGTCGCCTTCGCGATAAATAATCTCGTTTTTTTTGTATCCAATACAAGTATGATGTTGACGTAAAAAGTCGATCTGACTTTTAGGTAACTTTCCAAATATAGACAAACTGTTATCCAAACAGTTACAAACTATGCTTTTAGTCGTTTTCATTAAATTTACAGTTATTAAACACTTATTTAACTTTACAAATATAATATTCTGCAAATCATTAAACAATGACTTTTAATAAAAAATAAATAATTGCAATATGCTAATATGTAATTATATGCTTAAATATTTTTTTTGTTTTATTAATTAATTTAGCATAACTTACAGTAAAACAATAGTATACATAAAAATATGTTTGATAACATGTTTTTCTAATGGTAATGCAACCATTATTATTTTATTGTTGTCATGTAGATGAGCAAAATCAATTTTTTTTTGTTTTTGAAAAATTATTTTATATTTGCGTTAATATTTTAATGTTTAACTAAAAATCAATATTATGAGAAAACTTTTATTTTTAAGTATTGCAGTGGCTGCTACTTTGAGTCTATCAGCTCAGAATAGGGTTCACGTGACTTCAAACCTAAAAAATGTTTCTGCAAAGAAACCATTACATCCTCAAAAAGAGTACAATTCTAATTCTGTACAAGCTCCTTATATGGGTGCTAAAGCTATATTAGAATTACAAATTGGAAATACACAGTATGATTTAATGACCAATTCATCTGTTGATCAAAGAATTTATTTATATCCTGATGGTACTGTTGGTGCAGCATGGACAATAGGAAATTCACCTACCGCTTTTCCTGATCGTGGTAC
>JAVHRJ010000395.1:5098-13484 GCA_036171595.1 Bacteroidales bacterium | reverse complement strand
CCTTTTAAATCAATTAATTTTAAAGCAAAAGCAGCTATTATTCCTGTTAAACCTATTAACATAAAACCATAAATCCAATTACTAAAGGTTTGTTTTACCAATAATCCAAGTCCAACTAAAACCAAAACAAAAATTAACAACGTGAAAATAAATTTATAATTAACATCAAATTTAAACACTTTATTTGCTATAAAAATTTGAATAACTGCCGTTAACGATTGTGTGATTAAACTCGAAATTGCCGAACCCATAGCCTGAAAATGAGGTATTAAAATAAAATTTAACGAAACATTTACTAGCATTGCAGTAGTTGCCATTATATTTAATTGTTTTAAACTACCATTTGCTGTTAATAAAGTTCCATAAATATATGTAGTAGAAATTGCAATTAACCCTGGAATAATTAACGAAAAAATTTCGGCAGATTGATTAATATTATTTCCATGATACAATAATTGCATTAAGTTTTGCGAATAAAACATTGCACCTATAACAAATATTACAACAGGAACAAGAATAAGTTTATACGAAAACTGTACAAGTTGATGAACAGATTCTTTATGCTTTAACATTTTCGAGAAAATTGGCAACAATAAGCCTGCAAAAAGAAATGCAATCATCGAAGCAGCATCTAAAATACGATACGATTGTGCATATATTCCAGCTTGCTCATCACCATTATCTAACATTCTTTCGAGCATAACAGAATCAATTCTATTATAAAATGCCATTAGTAATATAAGTAATGCAAATGGATAGCTTTGTTTTAAAAAAACGACAAAAAAGTGCCAATCAAAATTCAAATGTAAAAAATCTGCTTTTCGTAAAACAACAAAAAAAGCAACAAAAGCGGTTAAGCCATAAGCAATTGTTTGCGAATAAACAAACCATTCTATTTTAAAAGGAGTTGAAAAAATATGCCCCCATAATAACAAACTACAAATAATTATCATTAATAACCTATCTAAAACAGAAATAAGACTATCGGTTTTAAAAAAATGTAAGCCACTTAAGTTTGATCGCAAATAAAGTATAAACGATAATAAAAACTGATTGGCAATTAAAAATGCAAGCATTTGAATTTGCCTAAAATCGTAATTTATAATAAAAGCAATTGATAAACAAACAACAGTATATAATACTGCAAGTAAAAATTTTAAAACAATTACATTCGAAAAATGTTTGCTTAATAACTGATTGTTTTGTGCAATGTTTTTATTGTTGTAATTTGTAATACCTAAATCTAATAAAATATTTAATATTAAACTAAAATTAAAAAGCGCAAAATAGAAACCATAATCGCCCGAACCGACAGTATTTTGCACAGTACGGTCAATACCAAAAATCCAAAATGGCTTAACTAATAAATTAAGAAATAAAACTAGTCCTAAATTTGTTACAAATAATCGCTTCAAAGTATTGATTATTAAAAAGACGCCAAAAATATAAAATTAAAATTGTTTATTTAATGATATTTAGACTATTTGTATAAAAAAAGGTTGTTTATTTATCATTATTTTTTAATTCGCAGATATTATTATAATTTTGGCAGATTTATTTATAAAATTAATGGTTGAACAAAACAGTTTTAACTCAATTAGAATTTACGATTTCGTTTTACGGAATCTTAAACCATTAATTATTATAACAATATTAGCTTTTATTGTTTCGCTTGTAATTTCAATTTTATTACCATCAAAATTTAGAGCCACTGTAATTCTATTTCCAGCAACCTCAGAATCAGTTTCAAAATCATTGCTCTCTGAAAATCAAGCAACAAAAGGGTTAATGAATTTTGGTGATGCCGAAGAGGTAGAGCAATTTTTGCAAGTACTTTATTCTGACGAGATACGTAAAAAAATTACAAAAAAATATAACCTTTTTGAACATTACGATATTGACACAACCCAAAAATATCCATATACTCGATTAAGTAGAAGATATCAAGATAATATTTCGTTTAGACGTACCGAATTTTTATCAATAGAAATTGAAGTATTTGATAAAAATCCAAAATTTGCGGCAAACATTGCAAACGATATTGCCGATTATGCCGATAGTACTATTAATAATATGCAGCACGAACGTGCAAAACAAGCTTTCGACCTTGTAAAAAATGAATATTTAAAGGCTTTAGCAGATTTAGATTATATTCAAGATTCACTTACCAAACTCCGCGATTTGGGCGTTTATAATTACGAAGCACAATCAGAAGTTTTTAGCGACGCTTATGCACAAGCTATTGCAAAGGGAAATAAAGAAGGTGTTCGCGAATTAGAAGAAAAATTTAAAATACTTGCTAAATACGGCGGAGCATATCAAAATTTTAACGAAATGGTTACTAACGAAACCAAGCGTATTAGTCTTTTAAAACAAAAATATTCCGAAGCTAAAATTGATGCCGAACAAAATATTCCACATAAATTTGTGGTTAGTAAAGCCGAAATACCAGAAAAGGAATATTATCCTATTCGTTGGCTTATTGTATTATCAGGCATACTTTCTGCCTTTTTATTCGGAATAGTGATATTAGCCTTTTTAGAACTATTAAAAAAAAAAGACCGGTTATAACATTTAACTTTAAATTAAAAGAATTAGAAACTAAAATAATATTATTTAATTACGATAATATGGAAACATTTTTTAAAAACAAAAGCATAGTTAATTTATTAAATAAATGGAAAATACATTTAATAATAATTACTGTTGTTGCTATTGCAATTGGAGTTTTTATATCATCGCCAATTGTTATGACCCCTAAATATAAATCAACTGGAATTATCTATCCTGTAAACACTTACGCGTATTCAAAAGAATCTACTACTGAGCAAATGTTACAAGTGCTTAATTCTAATGATATTAAAGAACGAATGTTAAAATCATTCGATTTAGCAAAGCACTATAAATTAGATACTTTAAATCCTCAATTTTATACTTATTTTTTAGCTGAATATAGCGATAACGTTAGCGTAAACAAAACTGAATATGAATCAGTCGAAATAAAAGTATTAGACGAAAATCCAAAAATAGCTTGCTTTATGGTTGATAGCATTATTCGTTTTTACGACGATAAAATTGCTTCACTTCATAAAAGCAAACAAAAAGAAATGATTGAAATATCAAAATCGGAAGTTTATAAAAAGCAAATTGAACTAGATAGTTTAGAAAAACTAATAAAAGAATATCGCCAAAAATATGGTATAATGAATTATAACTCGCAAGTTTTAGAAGCAACAAAAGGTGAACTCACAGGAAATAATCAGGCAAAAGTATTGTTTAAAAATCTTCAAGATTACGGGGTTGATTATCAAAGAATTGATTCTATGGTTTATAATGTTCGAAAAGAAGTTATTTTTAATAAATACACACTTGATAATGCTATTAGAGAATACAATAAACGCATTTCTTATTCTCAAATTATTTCAACACCATATCCAGCCGATAAAAAGTCGTACCCAATAAGATGGTTAGTTGTTGCATTAACTGTAATTTCCTCATTAATTTTTTCTGTAATTGTAATTGCTTTAATTGAAAGCAAGCATAAAGCTTAATTTGCCTTGCCCAAAAATAAAAGCATATTATGGGTTTATGGCTTATCGGCAATATTTGTTGCATTAAATGCATATTTTATTGCTTCCGAACAATATTTGTTTTCACTTTTCCCTTTAGCATTGCTTGTTGTACTAATTACTGTTTTTGCTCTCGATAAATTATTTTTTGGAATTATTTTATTTACTCCACTTTCGTTACCACTTTATGAATTAGTTCATGGATTAGATTTTAACATGTTTTTACCTACCGAACCTCTTCTTTTTGGCTTGCTAATAATATTTATTTTAAAACTTTTAATTGATAAATCGTTCGATAAATCTGTTCTATACCATCCGCTATCTATTATTATTGGAATAAATTTACTTTGGATTTTTATAACAAGCCTTACAAGCACAATGCCTATTGTTTCATTAAAATTCTTTCTTTCGCGATTATGGTTTGTTGTTGGTTTTTACATTTTTGCTTTACAAATATTTAAAAATAAAAAAAATATCGGAACTTATTTTTGGCTTTACACCTTTTCGCTATTAATTGTTATTGCTTATGCCTTTTCGCGACAAGCTCACTATGGCTTTTTTGATCAAGAGGCAGCTAATTATGTTGTTAATCCTCTTTATAACGATCACACTGCTTATGGAGCAGCTCTTACAATGGTAATTCCTGTAATGATTGGATTATTGTTTTTAAAACAATATTCGTATAAACAAAGAATTGCTGCATTCGTGGTTTTATCAATATTAGTTTTAGCACTAATCTTTTCATATACTAGAGCAGCATGGTTAAGCTTATTTGTTGCATTTATTGTTTTTTTAATAATTATTCTAAAAATTAAGTTCAGAACTTTTATTTTACTATTTGTTAGTACAGTGGTTTTACTTTTGTTATTCTGGACTCAAATTTATATGAAGCTAGAAAAAAACAGACAAGATGCTTCGTCAAATTTTACCGAACAGCTTCAATCAATTACTAATGTTTCTACCGATGCATCAAATTTAGAGCGATTAAACCGCTGGGATTGTGCCGTAAGAATGTTTAAAGAAAAACCAATATTTGGCTGGGGACCAGGTACATATATGTTCAAATATGCTCCTTTTCAACTTTCTTATGAAAGAACAATTATTAGCACAAATTCTGGCGACCTTGGCAATGCTCATAGCGAATACCTTGGCCCCCTTTCCGAATCGGGTTTATTTGGGTCGTTAACAATATTAGCAATAGTTATTGCATCAATATATTATGCAATTAAAGTTTATAAAAAAACTAACGATAAAAATGTTAAAATAATTGTGCTTTCAGTATTAATAGGATTAATTTCATATTATGTTCATGGCATTTTAAATAACTTTCTTGATACCGATAAACTTTCTGCATTAGTTTGGGGATTTACTGCTATTATTGTTGCTTTAGATATTGAAGAAAATAAAAAAAAATTATCACCAGTTAAAGAAGATAGCAAATAATGACAGTAGAAGAATTTTTTGAATTACTTATTAGCGAAATAAAAGTTAACGAAAACCTTAGAGGTTATTATAGGTTCTTAAATAATCCTAAACTATATGATTTTCGTAAAGCATATTTTTGCCAACGTTTGCAATATGTTATTAACAATATACCGCAAAATAAAAATATAAACATTTTCGATATAGGTTGCGGTTATGGTACTACAGCTATTTTTTTAGCTATTAATGGGTATAAAGTAATTGGCAGCACTTTAGAATATTATTTTGAGCAAATTAATTCTCGGTTAAAATATTGGTCAACATTTGGTAACATGTCAAATATTGAGTTGCGGTACGAAAACTTATTTGACAATCCCCTTTTAGCTAACTCCTATGATGTTGTTATAACAATGGATGTTTTACATCATTTAGAACCAATAAGCGACGCTCTTAACATTATACAAAACAGTTTAAAAGCAAATGGCGTTTTAATTGCTTGCGAAGAAAATGGTAACAACTTATTAAATTCAACAAGGCTTTTTGTTAAACGAGGGAATAATCGAATTATTGAGTTTTACGACGAAAAACTTGGCAAAAATATTAAGATGGGAAACGAAAATATTAGAAATTTAACAACGTGGAAAAATGTTTTACAAAACGCAAAACTTAACATCAACTCATCTTCAGTAAATTACATAAGATACTACATGCCTGCAAAATACAAGCATTATACGATAAACAGAATAATTAACAAAGAACAAAATATTTGGAAATCAAATAATTTTTTAAAGGAATATTTCTTTCATGGCTTAAATTTCACAGCATCAAAATAATTTTTTTTAATGAAAGAAATTTTAGCAACAACATTTAAAACATCGCTAAAAGTTGCATGGTTATTAATTAAAATTTATGTTCCATTCTCAATATTTTCAGCATTTTTAAAATATTCTGGGTTTTACGATTGGATTAGCCCTTTTTTAAGTCCTTTTATGCATATTATTGGATTACCTGGTAAAGCAGCTGTTACATTAATAGCAGGCTTTTTAGGTAATGTTTATGCTGCAATTGCAACAATTCCCTCTTTAGATTTAACATTTAGACAAATAACTATTATTGCCATAATTATTGGCTTTTCGCATAATTTACTTGTTGAAACCGGAATATTAATAAAACTAAAATTTGCTAAGCCACAATTTGCTTTATTTCGACTATTGTTCGGATTAACAGCTGGTTTTTTAATAAATTTTATTTTACCCGAAAATATTAGTGGCACAATTTTAAATCCATTTACAAATTCGGTTGAATTTAGTTGGTTAAATGTTTTTAAGTCGATGGCTCTTACATGCTTACAATTTACAATAATGATTTTTGTGTTAAACTTGCTTTACGAAATATTAAAACGTTGGAGATATAGTCAAATTATAAAACAAAAATTACAAAAAGTATCTTCTCTAATGGGATTAACCCCTGGAGCTTTAGTTCCTTGGCTTGCAGGATTTATTTTAGGAATAGTTTATGGTGCTGGAATATTATTTCAATTTAACGAAAACAAATCACTTACACATAAAGATGCTTGCCTAGTAACAGTGTTTATGGTTTTAGCTCATGCAATTATTGAAGATACTCTTGTGTTTGTAGTTTTAGGTGCAAATTTTTGGTGGATTTTTATTACACGCATATTACTTGCGTTTATTGTTATGAAATTACTTTCAATAAAAAACTTGTACAAGAAATTTTTGTGGATTGGATTAGCAAAAAATTGACAATTATTTTAAATTATCTAATTTTTTAAAATACATAAGTAAAGCCAACCAATATTCTTTGCTTGTGGGACAATCTTGCCAGAGACTTTTTGAACCATGTTCACCAATTCCATCTTGGGGCTTAAAAACTGTTTTAAGATTTTCGGGAATATTAACTAACAAATCATTCATATAAGAAAATTCACGTTGCGAACAAGCAATAAATACAGGCTTATCGTAATTTACAAATTGTTCTTTCATTACCATTTCTGGCTGAAAATATTCGCCTGGACTAAAAGCAATTACAACTTTTACTTTTGAGTTACCTTTAGCTATATGCATTGCAAGCGAAGCAGAGTAAGAGCTACCAAATAAAACCATTGGTTTTTTACTTTTTTCCCATGCATAATCTACTGCTGCAAGCATATCTTTTTCGGCTTCGATATAAGAAATTTTAAAACCTTTTTCTTTTGCAAGATTTGCTGTTTCGTTTTGTACAAAATTTACTCCACCACCCGAACGTAAATCAACCGTTAAACAATTATATCCTAATTTTAAAAATTTAATTGCTGTCGCTTTATATTCACCTTTACTATAACCTGCTTGATGAAAAAACACAATATATGGATCGTTTTCATCAACCTCATATAAATTGGCTGTAACAGTTAATCCATCAGAGGCGGTAAACGTTACAACTTCCTGACAATTTGAGTTATAAACAACAAAAAACATTAATATCAGAAGTTGTATTTTCATTTTTTATCCTTCGGCTAATACAGTTATTTTATTTGACGATACTTCAGCCAAACCACTAATTATTTCAAAAAATAATTTGTTGCCACTTGTTTCAACTACTTTAATTTTTCCTTCTATTAATGTTGAAATAATTGGGGCATGGTTATTCATAATCTCAAACGAACCATTGGCTCCAGGAAGTTGAACTAATTTTGCTTCTCCTGCAAACAAACTTTTTTCGGGTGTAATTATTTCAACTTTCATAACTCCTTATTCATTAACATTTATTTAAGCTTTTGCTTCTGCAAGCATTCTCTCGCCATTTGCAATTGCATCTTCAATAGTTCCACAAAGATTAAATGCTGCTTCTGGGTACTGGTCAACTTCGCCATTTATAATCATATTAAAACCACGAATTGTATCTTCAATAGAAACTAAAACTCCTTTAATTCCAGTAAATTGCTCTGCAACGTGAAATGGTTGCGACAAAAAACGTTGAACTCTACGAGCACGCGATACAACTAATTTATCTTCTTCAGAAAGTTCATCGATACCTAAAATTGCAATTATATCTTGTAATTCTTTATAGCGTTGTAAAATTTCTTTTACTCTTTGAGCACAATCATAATGCTCATTACCAATAATTTCACGAGTTAAAATTCTAGATGTTGAATCTAACGGGTCAACTGCTGGATAAATTCCAAGCTCAGCAATTTTACGCGAAAGAACTGTTGTTGCATCAAGATGCGAGAATGTTGTTGCTGGTGCAGGGTCAGTTAAATCATCTGCTGGCACATAAACAGCTTGTACAGAGGTAATTGAACCGTTTTTTGTTGATGTAATACGTTCTTGCATAACACCCATTTCGGTTGCTAATGTTGGCTGATAACCAACTGCCGAAGGCATACGACCTAAAAG
>JAVHRJ010000395.1:0-4998 GCA_036171595.1 Bacteroidales bacterium | reverse complement strand
ACAGATGTTCCGCTATATCCTTTTGCAATGTTATTAATTAATTCCATGATGATTACAGTTTTTCCAACGCCTGCACCACCAAACAAACCAATTTTACCCCCTTTTGAATAAGGTTCTAACAAATCGATAACTTTAATACCTGTAAATAAAATTTCTGTTTCTGTTGAAAGATTTTCATATTTAGGTGGGTGAGCATGAATAGGATAGCCTTCACTTTTATCCATTTCGGGCAAACCATCAATTGAATTACCTATAACATTTAATAATCTACCTTTAATTTGCTTACCTATAGGCATTTTAATATTATCTCCAGTAGAAACCACTTTCATACCACGGCGTAAACCATCAGTTGAATCCATAGCAATAGCCCTAATTGTGTTTTCACCAATATGTTGTTGACATTCAATTATTACTTTTTGTCCATTATCTCTAGTGATTTCGAGAGCTTCCAAAATATTAGGAAGTAAACCACCCGTTTTTTCAAAACTTACGTCAACCACCGGACCAATAACCTGTACTATTTCACCTATTTTAACCGACATTCGATATGTTTTTTAAATTTGTAATTTTGCCACAAAGATAATTTTTTTTTGAAACTCAAACAGAATTATTTTTGAAATATTATTTTTCTAAAACAAATTTTTAACTAACTCTTCTTTTAATTTATAATATTCACTAATAATCTCATTAACAATTTGTTTTGCTGATTTTATTTCATTTATCAAACCTGCAACTTGTCCAATTTCTAGTTCTCCATCGTCTTTATTTCCTTCGGACATTCCCTTTTTAGCACAACCTCTTCCAAGTAATTCTGATAACTCTTCGATAGTTGCACCTTCATTTTGTTTTTGTTCTACTTCGTTATAAAATTTGTTTTTAATTAGCCAAACATGTCGTTTTTTATATACATTTGGCTACTTATATATCAACAAAAAGATGATTAATTGTAAGTTCGCTTTGAACATACTGTTTACTGTACTTATTACTAATCAAACCATAAGATGTTATAAAAGTAAAAAAAATAGTCTTTTTTGTTTTAGTGCTTAAAGAAAAAGCATTAATTTTTTTAGCTATCTCATTAGCATATTTATTATCAATAGTAAACTCGGTATTGTAAAACTTCATTTCACAAATATTAATCACATTATCATCTCTATCTATAAGTAAGTCTATTTGAGTACTATTATCTGTGTTTTTTTCAATCCAACTACCTTGTAGCGAATTAATTCCCGATATTTTTAGTCCCTCCTTTATTTGTTCTACATGCTTTATACAAATAGTTTCAAAACTAAAACCCGACCATATTTTATAAGATGGCTGCCCATACATTTTAATCCATATTCCTTTATTAGATGGCTTTATCTTTTCAATATATTTTATATAAAACAATGAATATTCATCTGTAAGTCGATAAACAGAATCTTTATTTCCTTTGTATGGTAAGTATTTATCAATAAATCCAGACTCCTCAAGTTCTGTAAGTGTTTTGCTTAATGTTCCCCCCGATTTTAACTTGCTTTTTTTTGCTATTTCTGTTCTAGTTAGACCTTTGCGAACAGTTGCCATTGTTCTGATAATTGCCTCATGATTATCATGTTGATCGAACAGAGAAGCAAAAACATTTTTAAATTCATTTCTTAAAAATCCGTCTTTAGTAAAACACAAGCGATCAATAGCTTGTGCTACACTTTCGCTAGGTATAATTTTTTCTAAATAATGCGGAACACCGCCCAATACCATGTATATTTGTAATATGTCGTATCGTGTTAATTTTACTTTATTCTTTTTTAATAATAATTCTGTCTCATATAAATTAAAAGGAAGCAATTGAATTTTACTTGTTAGTCTGTTATGAAGTCCTCCTTTGTTTTTTATAATGTTTTTTATCATATATGATGCAGCAGACCCACAAATAACTACTACCAAATCATTTCTTTTTGTTGCATAACTATTCCAAAAATTATCGAAAGCCGAGAGAAAATTTGACTTTCGTGAATCGAGCCATGGAAACTCGTCAATAAATACAACTTTTTTCTTTTTAGAAGTTAATTTATCAATAAATTGGCATAACTGGTGAAATGCTTCAATCCAATTGGAAGGTTTTTTAAAACTATTATTTTTATCAGCAAGTGTTAAATAAAAATTATTTAGTTGTTGCTTTAACGAACCTTTATTAATTCCCGAGAATTCAAATTTAATACTCTCTTTATAAACATTTCGAATAAGAAAAGTTTTTCCTATCCTTCTTCTGCCATAAACTGCAATAAGTTCAGGATTATTACTTTTTAAAGCATTCAATAAAATGGATATTTCAGCTTTTCTGCCAATTAAATTCATGCTAATTTGTATTTATATGTAGCCAAATATACTAATAAATAATTATATTTGGCTACTTATAAAATATTTTAATTAAATTATTGATTCTAATATAAGCATCATTTACATTACTTCTTGCAATTATAAGCACACATGTAAAACTTACTAAAACGAATTTTTAACAAACTCTTCTTTTAATTTATAATATTCGTTAATAATCTCGTTAACTATTTGTTCTGCTGGTTTTATTTCATTTATTAATCCTGCAACTTGTCCAATTTCTAGTTCTCCATCGTCTTCATTTCCTTCGAACATTCCCTTTTTAGCACGACCTCTTCCAAGTAATTCTGATAACTCTTCGATAGTTGCTCCATCGTTTTGCTTTTTTTCTACCTCAAAATAAAATTTATTTTTAATTAAACGAACTGGCACAACTCTTTTTAAAGTAAGTTGTGTATCGCCATCTTTTACCTCAACAATTTTATTTTTAAAATTTTGATGTGCCGACGATTCTATAGAAGCAACAAAACGACTTCCAATTTGAACACCATCGGCTCCCAGAGCCATTGCGGCAAGCATTTGCCTTCCTGTTCCTATGCCACCAGCTGCAATAACAGGAATTGAAACAACCTCTTTAACCATTGGAATTAAAACCATTGTAGTGGTTTCTTCCTTGCCATTATGTCCACCCGCTTCAAATCCTTCGGCAACAATTGCATCTACACCTGCTTCCTGGCATTTTTTTGCTGACTTAGTGTTTGCAACAACGTGCACAACAACTATTCCATTTTCTTTTAACAATGATGTGTATTTTGCAGGATTTCCGGCAGATGTAAATACAATTTTTACTTGTTCGTTAATTATTATTTTAATAAACTCATCGGCATAAGGAAATATTAATGGAACGTTTACCCCAAAAGGTTTATTTGTTGCCAACTTACACTTTTTAATGTGAGTTGTTAAAATTTCAGGAGTCATTGAACCTGAGCCAATTAGCCCTAAACCGCCTGCATTGCTTACTGCCGATGCAAGTTCCCAGCTACTACACCAAATCATTCCCGCTTGAACAATTGGATATTTAATATTGAAAAGTTTAGTTATTCTATTCATTTACAATAATATAAATTCGTATTTTTAACGACAAATATACAAAATCTATTGCTAATAAAGCCACAGATTACACAAATTAACGCAAACCAAAGATAGTTTTTTGTTTAATTTTTTTATAACTTGGTTTACTAAAAAATCGTATTTGCGAATTGAATCTACGGAGCTTCTTTTTTGCCACAGATTACGCTAATTAACACCGATTAAAACTACCTTTGGTAGTTTTTTATTTATCGTATGATTTATAAGGAAACAAATCACAGAATTGTATTAATAAATCAGATCGCTCTAGAGTGAAAAAATAAATTTCTTCGATTTTATCGTTCCGATTACTATCGAAATTAATCTGTGATATATGTGTAATTTGTGGCATTTTTTATATTTTGCGTAACATCAGCCATTAATATTAATCTGTGCTTTTCTGTGAAATCTGTGGCATAAATTTGTTTTAAAATTCTGTTTTCCAATTTTACAATTACCTTTGCACGCAATGAACATTGTTGTAAATACTAGATTTCTGTTAAAGGACAAGTTAGAAGGTATTGGTTGGTTTACTTACGAAACGCTTAAGCGAATAACAATTAACCATCCCGAACACACTTTTTATTTTTTGTTCGACCGACCTTATTCCGATGAATTTATTTTTGCAAAAAATATTATTCCGCTTGTATATGGCCCACCAGCACGACATCCATTTTTATATTACATTTGGTTTGAGTGGGTTGTTCCAAAAGTTTTAAAAAAACATAAGGCCGATATTTTTATTTCTACCGATGGACATTTATCATTATCTACAAAAACTCCGTCATTACAAGTTGTTCACGATATAAATTATGCTCATTATCCAAAATATATTCCTTTTATTGCACGAAAATATCTCGAAATATATTTCCCTAAATTTATAAAAAGAGCCGACAGAATAGCAACTGTTTCTGAATTTTCAAAACAAGATGTTATCTCGCATTATGGTTATCCTTCATCAAAAATAGATGTGGTTTACAATGGAGCAAACGAAGATTATTCTCCTGTTTCAGAAGATATTATAACAACAACTCGTAAGAGATATTCCGACGGCAAACCATATTTTTTATACGTTGGCTCACTTCATCCACGAAAAAATATAACTAATTTATTAAAAGCTTTCGATAAATTTAGAACCGACACAAAAGCCCAGATAAAGCTTTTAATTGTTGGAAAAGCATATTGGTGGAATAGCGAAATGGAAAACGAATACAAAAAAATTGTTCACAAAGAAGACATCGTTTTTATTGGTAGAGTTGACACTGAAGTTTTAAAAAACCTTTTGGCATCGTCGCTTGCAGTTACTTATGTTTCTATTTTCGAAGGATTTGGTATACCTGTTTTAGAAGCCATGTATAGCGGTGTGCCCGTTATAACATCAAACACATCATCAATGCCAGAAGTTGGTGGCAATGCCGCACTTTATGTTGACCCATTTAACGTTGATTCTATTGCTAATGCAATGAAAAATATTTTCAGCGACGAAAAACTTCGATATACTTTAATTGAAAATGCTAAAGTTCGCAAACAAGAATTTACTTGGGATAAAACAGC
>JAVHRJ010000394.1:0-2698 GCA_036171595.1 Bacteroidales bacterium | reverse complement strand
GTAATTTTTGAATGAGGATTTTGTTCAGTATTTTGATGCGGAATTGATTCTGAACTGTCCTCTTTTTTCATTTCGGGGTTAGGACTTACTGATTCAAGAAAAATAATAGACTCAAATGTCCGGTTAAGTTCTTTACTTGTAAAATTCTGCATTTCCATCCCGCTGGTGTAATAGTATTTTTTTCCGATTTTTACATCCATTTTTTTTACAGCTAACCAGATTTCTTTGCCGTTTTCATTACATTTCAGATAAGTATATGTACTAACCTGAATGGCTTCAAGGACTGTAATTTCATGTATATTTTGCTTTTCAATTAAATAAGCATAACCACTTTCTTGATTTGCTTTACAAGCAAACATGTAGATTATAAAACACAAAGCAAAAGTGAACAATTTCATAATTGAATTAAATAAAATTTGTAGCTTTCAAAAATATAATAATTTTTATTAAAATAATATATAATAGCTTTGAAAGATTTAAAATCATAATTTTTATACAATCTTTAAATTGAAACATTTATTTCCCATTACAAGTATTATTTTGATTTTTAATCTGACTTTTTTGATTTCTTTGATTTCTGATATTGACTATTTCTTTCTGACAAAAAATAATAAAGAAATGATTAAAAAAAAATATATACAATTTCATATTGGCAACGTGTTATTTAATTCCCACATTGATGCCGTACATGCACAGGCACCCAATTCAGACCAGTTTACAGGAGACATCATAAAAGGGGTGATTGATAAAATTGATGCGTCAGGAATCGTGGCAATAATCTCACGAAATGAAATGGACATCAATCGGCCCAGAGAGAAAAAAAATGCACCTGCAATTGATGAGTATAGAAACGCAATAAAAGAAATTATTGTATCAAAAAATATACTTGACAGTAATGGAAAACTCACAAAGAATTATCTCCATATTGCAGTTCACGGAATGAAAGATAATGAAGAATCGGAATTTGAAGTTGGTACATTTAAAGGCAATTCATGTTCGCATAAAATAGAGAAGTGGTTTGTGAATAAATTAAAAAAGATATCGTCAAAGGTCAGCGTTAACAATGTATTCACAGGTGAAAAATCTGAGATAAATCATAGAGAAGGGGATACAAAATCGGGCTATTCCGGCTATGGAAAAAATTTTAATACTATACAATTAGAAATAAGTAGAACATGGAGAAAATATAAACAAAATGAACTTATAGATTTTCTTTCCACCATAATTATTGAATTCGATAAAGAATTTAATTAAATATTTATTCAGTTTTCAAGTTAATTCAATATTAGTGTGTTAAGCCCGTTATTTAACTTATTTAGACACTGTCATTCACAATATTCCCCATTTAAATTTACATGGAATTTACATAAACTTAATATACCCCTTTGCAACCTTTTTAATCTTATACCGACTATGCTCTAAAACATATTTGGATAATGAATCTTATAAAAGCAAATATGAAAGTTGATTTTATATATTTTTTGTAAACGCAGATAATAATGATTGAATTTCTTATCATTTTATTCTTAATTATTGTGATGATTATTTACGGTGTTATTGAATACCGGAAACATCAGAAGTTAATTTATACTATCCCGATACGGATTCATGTAAACGGGACAAGAGGGAAATCTAGCGTTGCACGGTTAATAGGTGCGGGATTAAGAGCAGGAGGAATAAGAACTATCACGAAAGTTACGGGTACATTTCCCCGTCTTGTACTTCCTGATGGAAAGGAAACTGCAATATACAGAAAAGGAAAGGCCAATATTTTAGAGCAGTTAAAAATTGTAAAATTTGTTTCTGACCAAAAAGCACAGGCAATGGTTATTGAATGTATGGCACTTCAACCCATTTATCAGAAGATTACTGAAAACCAGATGATTCATGCCACTATTGGAGTTATTACAAATGTGAGGTTAGACCATCTGGATGTAATGGGACCTGGACTGATGGATGTTGCTAAAGCGTTAAGCAGTACGATCCCCAAAAATCAGAAATTTTACACCAGTGATACCCGCCTGCTCGATTATCTTAAAAATATTGCAGCAAAAAGAAATACAGAAACCATTTGTCCTGACCCTGCAAGTATTGAAGATGAAGTTATGAAAGGGTTTATGTACCTTGAACATAAAGAAAATGTTGCTTTGGCTCTGACTATTTGCAAATCTCTCGGGGTTAATAGACAGGATGCATTAAAGGGCATGTATGCCACCATTCCAGATGAAGGAGTATTGACAAAATCAACTGTTCCTATTAATAATTTCAGAACAAATTTTTTTAATGGTTTTGCTGCAAACGATCCAGAATCTTCCCTTGTTATCTGGAATTCACTGAAAAGAAATTTTGAGGGAAATGAAATCACCATAGTACTGCTTAATACAAGGCAAGATAGGTTGGAGCGGTCAGAACAGCTTGCTGAACTTACAGCCAAACATTTGAAGCCTGATTATTTTATGCTTATGGGAGAATCAACAAATGTAGTGCAGGACATGGCTGTAAAATTCGGTTTTGAAAAAAATAAAATTATTAATGTAGGTTGGTGCATGCCTGCTGATGTATTTGATGCTGTTGCAAAAATAACAGTTCGTAATTCAACCGTATTTTCAATTGGAAATATGGGCGGTAAAGGGGCAGATACAGCCAAATATTTTTATGAGAAAGGCAAAATAAAATAAAATCGTAATTTGTAAATTTT
>JAVHRJ010000393.1:0-13507 GCA_036171595.1 Bacteroidales bacterium | reverse complement strand
TGTTCCGTCGCCAGTAGCACCGTTTGGAGACCAATCGTAAGTGTAGGAACCAGATCCACCTATAGCAGTTACGGTTATCCATCCATTATTATTACCAAAACAAGGGGCAATATTTTGGTGAACCTCGCTTAATACTATTTCTGTAGGTTCTGTAATTGTAACACTTAATGTTGCTATACATGCCGATGCGTCTGTTATTGTTAAATCATAAGTTCCTGCACAAAGGTTTGTGAGATCATCAATTGCATATGGGCCACCAGTTCCTGTCCAATTATAAGTATATGGAGCAGTGCCACCAACAACTGTAATATCAATAGAACCGGTACAATCGCCATAACATACTTCATCAATATGAGTTTCTGTAACTGTAAAACCAACAGGCTGAATTAAAGTAACAGAATGTGTAGAAGTACAACCACTACAGTCGGTTACGGTAACATCGTAAGTTCCGGCACAAAGATTTGAAAGATCTTCAGTTGCATAAGGACCACCTGGACCTGTCCAACTATAAGTATAATCAGGACAAGGATTACCGCCTGAAACAGTTAAATTAATACTTCCACTGCAAATACCGTTACAGGGCAAATTAAAATGGGTATCAGAAATTGTTATTACAGCAGGAGCTACAAGCGTAAATGATGTATCAAGAGTACAACCACTTGCATCTGTAACTGTAACATTGTAAGTTCCGGCACAAAGGTTTGTCAAATCTTCGGTTAAATAAGGACCGCCCGGACCAGTCCAGTTGTACGAATAACCAGGAGTTCCACCGCCAATAGTTAAATCAATTGCACCATCGCAAACTCCATTACACGAAACTTCGATTTGTGTTTCAGTTAAATTTATTGCTGCAGGTTCTGTAATTGTAACACTATAAGTTTTCGTACAAGGTTTTGAATCGGTAACTGTTAAATTATAAACGCCTGCACATAAATTAGTAATATCTAAACTTGTTGAAGTATAAGGACCGGGACCTGTCCAGCTATAAGTATAACCAGGAGTTCCTCCTGCTACAGTTAAATCAATAGCACCGGAACAATCTCCATTACAAAAAACATTTGTTATTGAAGCTGGGGTAATAGTAATATCGGGTGGTTGGGTAATAACAAAAGTACGAGTTTTTGTACAACCTTTTGAATCTGTAACTGTAACTGTATAACTTCCAGCACACAATCCAGAAATATCTTGAGTTGTTGCACCATTTGTCCACAAATAAGTATATCCAGGTGTTCCACCAGTGGGGTTAATGTTAATTGCTCCATTACACGAGCCAAAACAAGTAACATTTGTTTGTAAAACTAAATTTACAGTTATAACAGTTGGCCTTGTAATAGTTACCGTACTTGTTTTTGTACATCCAGCACAATCGGTTGCAGTAACAGTATAACCACCAATACAAAGATTTGTTAAATCTTCGGAATTAGAACCATTACTCCAATTATAAATATATCCTGGACAAGGAGTGCCACCAGCAACAGTAATGTCAATTGAGCCAACACAAGCAGAACCATTACAAGGATAATTTACATGTGTTTCGCTAATTGTTATTTGTGGATTTTGAGTTAACGTAATTGAAATAGTATTTGAGCAATTATTGCAATCTTTTACAGTTACCGTATAGGTTCCTTGAGCAAGAGTACTTATATCTTGTGTTATTGCTCCATTGCTCCATAAATAAGTATAGTTAGAACATGAGCCTCCCGAAACAGTAATATCAATTGAACCATCTGAAGCACCAAAACAAGGATTCACATGAGTTTCTGTAATTGTTATAACATCGGGTTCGTAAATATCATAACATGCAGTGGCTGTACAACCATAAAAATCTGTAACAGTAACGCAATAATTACCAATTGGTAACCCTGAAATATCTTGAGTTATTGCACCATTGCTCCAAAGATAACCATATGGTGCCGTTCCTCCTGCTACAGATAAATTAATTGAGCCATCGGAAAGTCCAAAACAGCTTACACTATCAGAAATAGCAGAGAGTACTATATTTGAATTTTCGGTAAAAGTAAAAGAATTTGAAACTCCTGTACAAGTGCCATCTGTAATAGTAATTGTATATGTACCAGCAGCTAATCCAGAAAAAACATTACTTGCTTGCCAACCAGAGCCAATATTATATGTAAATCCACCAGCTCCACCAGAGGCATAAACAGTTACAGTTCCACTTCCTCCAAAACAAAATACAGAATCATATACTAAAGAATCAACAATTATTGTTGGTGGAGCAGTAATTGGAAAAGGAAAAACTTTTGTGCATCCTTTAAAATCGGTTACAGTAACATTGTAGTTTCCTGCACATTTATTTGTAATATCTGGCGTTATTTCACCATTTGTCCATAAATAAGTTACAGGATATGTAGCATTTTGCACAAAATTAATAGTAACACTACCATCGCACGAGCCCGGACAAGTTTCATTAATTGTAGTATAATCATCAATTTGCATAACTCCTGGGTCTAACACCCATGCGCTAACATATTGAAATTGTGCGGGAATATTATCAGAATCTTTAACCCTTATTTGATAAGGGTTTGATGCACCACATAAACCAGAAATTGTAAAAGGGAAATCAGTTAAAACTAACCCGGTAAAAGTAACAACAGTCCCACCAAGAGAGGCCGGATAAGTTAATCTTAAATCAACAGGAAAAGTTGGAGAACCAGCTATTGAAACCGTAATTAACCCATCACAATCGCCAGAGCAAGTTGCATTAACTGACGTTGCAGAAATTGTAAAAACTCCTTTTGCATTATCAATATAATCTGTAGAAGTGTCGGTTGTAACAACCTGAAAATCCTTTACATTAACAGTTTTTTGAGCAAATGTAGAATAATTATAAAAAAAAGAAGTGAGAAAAATTAATATATATAGTATTTTTAACTTCATGATCTTTAATAAAGTTTTGTTTTATACGGTTTATAATACACTTAGTTTCATTAATGTTTAAAAATCAATTTATTCAATAATATTTTACTATTAAGACAAATAAAAACATTTATTGGTTGCCAAAAATACTATTTTTATTTATACATAAAAAACATTAAAAAAATTAGTCCATAAAAACTAAATAAACATTTTTTTACCATAACTTAATCTTAAAAAGTTTATAAAAACAGCGAAAAATATTATAAAATAGCTTAATAACAGATTATAAAATTAATTTTTTGTTGAGTAGGTTAAAAACCATTTATAAAAATTAACTCGTTTGCTTTTTTAATTCAAAGCAGAAATTGAAAAAGTTAATTTTATTTTAATTTAAACCTTTAACATATTGCGATATAATGTATATGTGTTGTTAAACACCACAATTTTATGTCCTTAAACATATGGAGATATGTAGATATAAAAAATTATCGATATACATTTGTAAAATAAATTTATTTCATGCAAAGACGAGAATTTTTAAAAGTATCATCACTTGGAATAGGAGGGTTTGCCTTATCTGGGACCTTACTTTATGAATATTTTAATTCAAACTTTGACGAAAAAGATAGAGAATTAAAAAAGTTTCCAACTTATTGTGAAATTTGTTTTTGGCAATGTGCAGGTTGGGCTCATTTAGATAAAAATAATAATATTTGGAAAATAACTGGAAACGAAAAAGACCCACATTGTAATGGCAGGTTATGTCCACGTGGCACAGGTGGATTGGGCTCTTATTACGATAAAGACAGATTAAAAAAACCTTTAATTCGCACAAACGATAGAGGCAAACAATCATTTAGGGAAGCTAGTTGGGAAGAAGCATTTGATTTAATTGCAAAAAAGATGAAAGATATTTCATCTAAGTATGGACCAGAAAGTATGGCATTATTTCATCATGGTTCAGGTGGAAAATATTTCACTAATTTAATAAAAGCTTACGGCTCCGATAATATAGCAAAACCATCTTTTGCACAATGTATGGGTCCTCGTGAAGTTGCATTTGCTAATACTTTTGGTACAGGATTAAGCTCACCCGAACCATTAGATATTAGAGATACTAAATGTTTAGTATTAATTGGTTCGCATATTGGGGAAAATATGCACAACTCTCACGTACAAGAAATGAGCGATGCTATTGACAATGGAGCTTCAATTATTACTGTTGACCCACGTTTTTCAACCGCTGCAAGTAAATCAAAGTTTTGGTTACCTATAAAACCTTCTACAGATATTGCTTTATTACTATCATGGATTAATGTAATTATTACTAATGGATGGTACGACAAAGAATTTGTAGAACTTAATTGTGAAGGTTTTGAACAATTAAAACAACATGTACAAACTTATACTCCCGAATGGGCTTATGGAATAACAACTATAAAGCCCGATGTTATTGTAAAAACAGCTAAGGAAATGTTTAACGCAAGTCCTTCTGTTATAATTCATCCGGGAAGGCATACAACATGGTATGGAGATGATACTCAAAGATTACGAGCAATTGCAATTTTAAATGCATTATTTGGTAATTGGGGGAAAAGAGGTGGTTTTTATATTCCAGATAAAGCAGAATTTCATCATTATCACTTACCCGAATATCCTACACCAGCTTGGACATGGAAAGATGCTGTTGATGGTAAATATAATTTAGTTGATTTAGGTTTAGCAAATGTACTGGTTGATATTTCAATTCCTAAAAACAAAGCCATTAATGATGGGAAAACAATTAAAGGCTGGTTTGTGGTAGGAACAAATTTAACAAATACATTACCCAATACTCCTCACACAATTAAAGCAATACAAAATCTTGATTTATTGGTTGTGGTTGATACTATGCCAATGGAAATTACTGGATGGGCAGATGTTATTTTACCCGAATGTACATATTTAGAAAGATACGATAGTATAAGAGTAAGCCAAAATAGAGAAGCAAATATTGCACTTAGAATGCCTGCAACAAAGCCATTATACGATTCAAAACCTGCATGGTGGATGGCACGCGAATTAGGAATAAAACTAGGGTTAAAAAATTATTTTCCATTTAAAACACAAGAAGAAGAACTTGATTGGGAGTTAACCCAAATAGGATCGTCGCTTAAAGAAATGAAAAAAATTGGAGTAAAAAACATTCCAACACCCGATCATAATATATATATTCCAAAAGGCGAAACAATTGAATTTAACACAACATCTGGTAAAATTGAACTTTATTCGGCCGATTTTGAAGCCGAAGGTTTTTCGCCAATGCCAGTATATACACCACATCCAGAGCCAGAAGAAGGTTTTTACAGATTAATATACGGAAGAGCTCCTATGCATACTTTTAGCAGAACATCAAATAATCCTTATTTAACAGATATTATGGATGAAAACACTGTTTGGGTTAATCCTAAAATTGCCAAACAATGGGAACTAAAAGAAAATCAATATATAAAATTAAAAAACCAAGATGGAATAGTTTCAACTTTTTCAATAAAAGTAAGAATTACTGAAAGAATTAGAGTCGATTCAGTATATATGGTTCATGGATTTGGACATAATAACAAATTGTTACAACAAGCATATGGTAAAGGAGCGTCTGATACAGAGCTTATAACAAATGTTTTAATCGATTCGGTTATGGGTGGAACTGGAATGCGAGGAAATTTTGTAACATTTATTACAGAAGAAGTTTAATAATTAAAATTTTTAAAATTATTGATTATGCGTTATGCAATGGCAATAGATACTTTAAAATGTGTTGGATGTAGTGATTGTGTTGTGGCATGCCAAACCGAAAATAATGTGCCTATTGGTTTTTGTCGCGATTGGGTTGTTGAAGTAACCGATGGCACTTACCCAAATCTTACACTCGAAAACAGGTCGGAACGTTGTAATCATTGTGCAAACGCTCCATGCGTAAGGTGTTGCCCTACTGGTGCTAGTCATGTTACCGAAGAAGGGGTTGTTTTAGTTACTCATTCAAAATGTATTGGCTGTGCTGCTTGTATAACATCGTGCCCTTATGATGCAAGATATACCCATCCAGAAGGATATGTTGATAAATGTACGTTTTGTTATCACAGATTAAAAGATGGATTATTGCCTGCTTGTGTTTCGGTTTGTCCAACAAAATGCATGTATTTTGGTGATGTTGAAAACCCAGAAAGTAGTATTTCTCAGGTACTAAAAAACAGAAAATGGAAGCAACTTATTCCTGAGGCAGGTACCGAACCTAAATTATATTTTTTAATTTAATTATACTAAAAGTATATTATGAGAGAAGAGATTATTGTTAGCGGAAGAATGAATGAAGGTGTTGATCCAATTTTACACTCGTGGGGTTGGGAAATTGCACTTTATTTGTTTTTAGGCGGATTAGCCGCAGGATTAATTATATATACAGCTTTTTATACTTTAACAAATAAAGAAAAAAAATATTATACCGCGACTAAACTTACTCCTATTTTTTCTTCTTTATTTTTAATTTTTGGTTTGCTGGCATTATTTATTGATTTACATCATAAATTGTTTTTTTGGCAATTATATACTAGTATAAATTTACGTTCGCCTATGTCGTGGGGTGCATGGACATTGTTAGTTATTACTCCGCTTATAATTATATTATCAATACTTAACTTAAAAGAATTATTTCCAATTGCTAACTTTTCAAAGTTTAAGATGTTAAAGTACATTGTTATACCAAATAGTTCGAATATTGTAAATTGGCAATGGAAATTTTCAATTATAGTAAAAATTGAAAGTTTTTTGCAAAAAAACATTAAAATAATTTTATGGCTACTATTGGGTTACGGCATTATATTAGGAATGTACACCGGAATATTGCTTTCGGCATTTAATGCAAGACCATTATGGAACACGTCGGTTCTAGGGCTTTTATTTTTAACTTCAGGATTATCAACAGCAGCAGCATTTATTATGGTTATTTCAAAAAACAAAGACGAAATAAAGTGGTTTAGTAAAGTTGATTTGGTGATGATTACCATAGAATTATTCTTAATTATTCACATGTTTATGGGATTTTTAGCAAGCACAAGGGTTCAAATTGATGCAGCAAACATGTTTTTAGGTGGTCAATATACAGTTGTGTTTTGGGTTTTTGTAGTTTTTATAGGATTAATTTTCCCTGCTATTTTAGAAATTATGGAACTAAAAGGAATGCATGTAAATCATAAAATTTCTGCTATTTTAGTTTTATTTGGTGGTTTAATGTTGCGATTTATTATAATATACGCAGGACAAAACAGTAGATATTTATATTAATTTATTTTTAAATAATAATATGGAACAAAGTACAAGTGAAAAGGCAATTAACAAAAAAGAAAAGCCATATATAAATCCATATATTGGTGGAGTTCTTTTAGGAATAGTTTTATTATCAGCATTTTTTATTGCTGGCGAAGGGTTAGGTGCTAGTGGAGCATTTAAAAATGTAATATCGGTATGCGCTGCTCCTGTAACATCTGCCGATAACACAACAGGTTTTTTTGCCAAAACGTATCATTCATTAATGGAAGATTCAAAAAAATGGTGGATTGTTTTAGAAGTACTTGGAGTATTAATTGGTGGATTGCTTTCAGGAGCAATATCTGGTAGGTTAAAACTTAAAACCGAGCATAGTCCCAAAATCACAAAAAAACGTCGTTTAATTTTTGCTTTATTGGGTGGAATGTTTTTTGGCATTGGTTCGCAATTTGGAAGAGGTTGTACTAGCGGTGCAGCATTATCGGGCATGGCAAGTTTTTCGGTTGCCGGATTTTTAACAATGATATGCATTTTTGGTACAGGATACGCATTGGCTTATTTTTTTAGAAAAAATTGGATTTAATAACAATATATAAAATAAAATAATTATGGTTGCCCCATTAGTTGAAAATGAAATTATATCTGGAAATTTTAATCTTTTAATAGCCTTATTTATTGGATTAGGTTTCGGATTTGTGTTGGAACAATCTGGCTTTTCGTCAAGTCGAAAATTAGCTGGTGTGTTTTATGGTTACGATATGACAGTTATGAAAGTGTTTTTTACAGCAGCAATTGTTACAATGTTTGGACTATTGTTTTTTAGTTTGTTTGGCTGGATTGACTTAGAATTAATTTATGTTAATAACACATTTTTATACTCGGCAATAATTGGTGGAGTTTTAATGGGCATTGGTTTTATTATGGGTGGATATTGTCCTGGTACAAGCATGTGCGCTGCTGCAATTGGAAAAATTGATGCCATGGTTTTTATTGTAGGTATTGTTATAGGAATTATAATATTTGGAATTGGTTTTCCCATTTGGGAAAAAGTATATACCGCAAAAGCTTTAGGGCCATTAAAATTATCTGACTTAATTGGTGTTAAAGATGGTGTGTTTTTATTATTGTTAGTTGTTATAGCAATGGCTATGTTTTATGCTGCAGAATGGGTTGAGAAAAAATTTCCACGCGACGTTTATTAATTTTATAATTTTATTATTTATATGAAAACATTACAATACCTTTCAATTGCTTTAGTTACACTTGGGCTTATTGTTGCTTTTGTTCCTGAACAAACTGTTAGTCATTTTAAAATTGATAAAGATCAAATAGTAACAGAACTAAAACAAAAAGCATATTTTATAAACCCCGACGATTTAGTTACCATGCTTGTAAACAAAGATCCTTTGTTTAAATTAGTTGATGTAAGAGATGCTTCCGAATTTCAAAGCTTTAGCTTGCCTAATGCTACCAATATTGACATAAAAGATATTATTAGCGAAGATTGGGAAGAGTTTATGAATCAAGATAAATATACTATTATTTTATATTCGAATAGTAATTTAGAATCAGTTGAGGCATGGATTTTATGTCGTCAAATGGGATACGAAAATATTTACGTTTTACAAGGTGGTTTAAATAATTGGTTCGAGACTTTTGTAAATCCAAAACATCCTTTGCCCACAATGACTGACGAAGATCAAGCAAAATACGATTTTAGAAAAGCGGCTAGTAGTGCTTTGGGTATTGGTGGTGGCGATAGCACAGCTGTTTCTGCTCCAGCAAAAATCCCTTCTACTAACAATGCTAAGCCAGCAACAACGGGTGCAAAAAAGAAGAAAAAGGGAGCTTCAGGTGGTTGTGGTTGATAAATAAGAAGTATGTTTTTATAATAAACTCTAATTTAGTTTTTTGCTAAATTAGAGTTTGTTTTGTTTTGTATTTCGGGTTTAGTGCGAATTCCATTATCATAAGTTACCATAAATGCATCATTAAAGCCTATATCTTTTAATATTTTTAATGCATGAACTGCAACATCACTTGAGTAATATTCGCCAGCCAAATAACGTGTAAAACCTTCTTGGTTTTTTTCTGTAACTATCGGATTTATTCCTTTAAAAACCGTTTCGTCGGCATTTTTTAGAAAAGCTCCAACTTGAATTTTATAATAAATTTTATGTGGTGTTTCAACAAGTATATTGTTTTTTGTTTGTTCAACTACTGCATCTTGTATAATGTTATTTTTTGTTTTTGGGATAACCTCTGCTATTGCAAAATCAGTTTCGTTCGGAATTTCTTTGTTATTTGTTATATTTTTATTCGGAATATTGTTATTGGTAAATAAATCATAATTTATTATATTATTTGGAGTATAAGCTAACGAATAGAAATTGTTGATTTCTTTTTCTATTTCTGAAATAGTTTCGTCTTCAAATTTTTGTGCCGAAACCAATAATTCTAATTGGTTTTTATCGCTTGTAGCATCGTAACCTCTTTTTCTTAATTGTTTAGCTTTTGCCCATTTCACAATCGAACCTTTCATTAATTTATCGAAATTTGAAGCATATTCTTTATTTAATTTTGAAGCAATTAAGTTTTGGTGGTTTTTAAAGAAGGCAAAAACTATATCGTTTGACAATTCAAAAGATTCTAAAGCATCTAGTTTTTTATCAATTATTTCGTTCTGTTTTAATTCAATAATTTTTTGGGTTTTAATTTTAATTTCTTCAAATTGCAAGGCCATATCTTCAATTTCTTTTAATTGTTCTAACTCGTCATATAAAATTATAGTAATATTTAGACATTTGTTAGCTTCTAATTTTATTTTATAAGCTTCGCCAATTGCATATCTATCGTTGGCATCAACTTTTATTGTTTTTAAAATATTCGCAATGTTTAGATCTCCAGTAGGAATAATTTGAGCTTTTAAACATACGTTTAATAAAAAAAGCATTGCTAAAGTTAAAGTGGTCGTTTTCATAAATTTTTTTTGTGTAAAGCTAAATGTATGTTTAGCTTATAACAAGAGTAAAAATGCCCAAAAATTAAAAGTACTTTTACCTGTTTTTTTGTTAAAATAAATTAAATGTAAAAATGAAAAATGTTTTTTATTGCAATTTTAAAAAACGTAATAATTATTGTAATTCTTTATTTAAAAATTCGTTAAACGGTTTCATCGCTTTAAAAATTGCAGTAATGTTTTTTAATGCGTCTTCGTTTAACAAGAAGTTGTTTGTTATTGAATGGATTACGGTATAATCTTTAAATTTTAAATATTCGGCTCCAATAAAATTTTTATCGTATCCTTTTGGCATTAAAGTAGTTTTTGAACCAGAAATTTCGGTAAAATATTTCTTAAATTCTTTTGCAGAAATAATTTTTTTAAACTCATCGAAATTATTAAAAATACCTTCTCTTAATTTTTTTAAAACTGGTGGTTGAGGCATATAAATTCCACCTCCAATAAAACATTTATCTGGTTCTATATGTAAATAATAACCAGCCATTCCACTTTTGCGACCACCGCTTACAAAAAAAGCTCCTAAATTTGTTTTGTATGGTGTTTTATCTTTCGAAAAACGGACATCTTTATAAATTCTAAAAACACAATCTTTAGGTGTTAATGAACCTATTTCTAAATCGAATTTGGCAATTTCTTTAATAAGCTCATCAACAATTTTTTCGAAATCGAATTTTAAATTATCATACAAAAGCTTATTTTTTGTAAACCAATCTTTATTATTGTTAAATTTAAGTTTATTTAAAAACAAAAAATATTGCTCTGTTAACATAAAAAAAATATTTTAATTATAAACTAAAAAATATTTGCTAGCACTTCGTTTCGTGTTATATCTTCAATGGTTTCGCGTTTTCTAATTAAATAATCTTTTCCCTTATATAGTAATACTTCGGCAGGTCTTACTCTGGAGTTGTAATTAGATGACATTGAAAAACAATATGCACCAGCATTTTTAAAAAGAAGGATATCGTTTTTTCTAATTTCAGTTATCATGCGGTCGCTGGCAAAAGTATCGGTTTCGCAAATATAACCAACTACATTATATAGTTTTTTATTTCCATTTGGATTACTGATGTTTATTATTTCGTGATACGAATCGTAAAACATTGGGCGAATTAAATGATTGAATCCAGTGTCTAACCCAGCAAATACGCACGAAGTAGTTTGCTTTACATTATTTACTTTTGCAAGAAAAAAACCAGCTTCGCTTACCATATATTTACCTGGTTCAAACTGTAAAGTATAATCTTTTTTCATTTTGTTACAAAAAGCATTAAACACATCGCTAAATGTTTTGCCAAACGATTCTATATCGGTGTGTAAATCGTTTGAATTATATTTTACTTTAAACCCACTTCCAAAATCAATGTATTGCACAGTATCAATTTCTTCAACAATAGTAAAAATAAGTTCAGCAGCGCGAATAAATATGTCGGGGTCAATTATATCGGAACCGCTATGTACATGAATTCCCTCTACATTTATATGTAAATTTTTAATTAATCGTTTAACAAGTGGAAATTGATGTATAGAAATTCCAAATTTTGAATCGATATGACCTACTGATATTTTACGATTGCCCCCAGCCATTAAATGTGGATTTATTCTTATACAAATAGGAGTTTCTTTATAATGACTGCCAATAAATTCTAAAAAATTAATATTATCTACATTTATTTTAACACCAAGATTTATTGCTTTTTCATATTCGTTTTCCGAAACATTATTTGGTGTAAATAAAATTTGTTGAGGTTTAAAACCTGCTAATAACCCTATTTCAATTTCTTCTATCGATACACAATCTAAGCCTGCACCTAGTTTATTAAAAAGTTTTAAAATGTTAGTATTTGTTAATGCTTTACAAGCGTAATAAACTTTAAGATTTTTAGTGTTAAAGGCATTTACAAATCTATTGTAGTTTTTTTCTATTGCTTCTGAATCGTAAACATAAAGTGGCGTACCATATTTTTCGCAAAGGTTTATGATTAAGTTTTCCATATATTTAAAAAATATTTTTTCAAACATAGTAATTTATAATGAGTTATTAAAAAAACAAACAAACTAATTGTTGTTAAGTTAAGCAACACAATTACAAATAATTACAAAATATATTTGTAAAAAAACAACACTATTGTTATTTAAAATTAATCGATTTTTAGCAATTTCTCTAAATAATGGTATTTAATACCAAACAAGGTTTTAATACTTTTTATTTGATTTAATTTATCAGAATCGATTTCGGAATTTCCTGTTTTTTTTGTAGCAACAATTAATACATTTTTAGGCGTATGCTCTGTTGAAATAAATTCAAAAACTTTTGTTTTATATCCGTATGCTTCAAGTATTAAAGCCCTTATTGTGTCGGTAATAATTTCGGCTTGTCTTTCGGCCAAAATCCCATATTTAATAATTTCGTTTAACTCATTATTGGGCATTAATTGTTTTCTAATTTGTTTGTGGCAACAAGGTGCACAAATAATAATTTTTGAGTTTTCGGTTATTCCTTTATAAATAGCTTCGTCGGTAGCAGTATCGCAAGCATGCAACGCAATTAGCATATCAACATTGTTTATTTCAGCTTTTTCAATTGTTCCTTCCTTAAATTTTAAATTTTCAAATTTTGCATTTTGGGCTATTGCATTACATTTATCAACTAACTCTTTTCTATATTCTATCCCTAATATATTTGGCTTAAGGTGTAAATTGTTATACAAATAATCGTAAAGTGCAAAAGTTAAATATCCTTTACCCGAACCCATATCGGCAATAGAAACGCTCTCCGATATTTTTTCGTCTTTTAAAACACTGTCAATTATTTCAACATATTTATTTATTTGCTTAAACTTGTCGTTCATGTCTTTTTTAATAGTACCATCAACATTAACAACACCAAGTTGTTGCAAGTAAACATTGTTTTCGGAACTAATTATACGAGTTTTAATGTTATCGTGATTAAATAATGGTTTATTTACATTACTAACGGGCTTTATTGCAATAGATGAGTTGTTTTTCTTATTTATTGACAAGTGCATATTGTTATTTGTAGTAAATAAATCGGCTTGCAAGTATGATTTTTCAATCATTTCTTTAATTAAAACAATACTTTCAACATAATCAAAATTTTTAGTAATATCTTTTGTTGGGTATTTATAAACAAAAGAAAGTTTATGGTTTTTATTAACTATAACGGGTTTAATAGAAACATTTTTTACCTCAACATTTTTATTTCGTATCTTACTTATAACAATTTTTATTAATTCCGAATTTTCAAGCCCTTGTGTAATGCAATCGAGAAATTGTTTTATGTTA
>JAVHRJ010000392.1:0-2703 GCA_036171595.1 Bacteroidales bacterium | reverse complement strand
GGTTGAGCGAGGTTGTGTGCAGGCTTTTTAAAATCAAGGAGTTTACTTTTGTAAAAGACTGACTCGAAAAACCCGGCATACTGCTAGTAACAGTATGAGCGAGCTTGTGGGTTGTTTAACGAGTAAATCGGACATTATGGACAGACACTAATTAATTTCTTTTATCAGTCAAATTATCGTTAATTTTGACACTTTATTATAAATGATTTACAATCATGTTCCTGGTTTTAAAAGTTAATTTAAGAATTCTTACAAATAAGCTGTTACGATGGCGTTCTAAAAATATTGGAAATAAAACATTTTTGATAATTACTAGCGTTATTATAGGCATTGTAACTGGATTGTCAGCCGTTTTATTAAAACAATTAGTACATTTTATACAATGGTTATTACAATTCAATGCTGATAAACAAAGTCAAAATTATTTCTTCTTAATTTATCCATTAATTGGAGTTTTGATTTCAGTTTTTCTAATAAGACTAATTGTAAAAAAGAAATTTTATAAAGGAATAAGCAGTATTATTTTTTCAATTTTTAAAAGGTCATCAATCATTGACAGACATCTCACTTATATGCATATTCCCACAAGTGCATTTACTGTTGGTTTTGGTGGTTCAGTCGGACTTGAAGCTCCTATTGTTGCAACAGGTTCTGCAATTGGTTCTAATATTGCGAGGTCTTTACGCATGGGTTATAAAGAACGTACTTTATTACTTGGTTGCGGTGCAGCCGCAGGAATTGCAGCTATATTTAATTCTCCAATTGCAGGTGTTCTTTTTGCATTTGAAGTGCTTCTTTTTGAATTTTCTGTTCCCGCATTTATTCCTTTACTTATTGCTTCAGCAACTGCTTCAATTGTTTCAAAAATGTTATTTAGCGGACAATTATTTTTCCTCGTTACTGAAGGTTGGGTAATGAAAGCAATTCCGTTTTACATTTTATTAGGTTTATTATGCGGACTTGTATCTGCCTACATTATCCGAATGAATTATAAAATTGAAGATTTTTTTAAAAAGTATAAAAGACCATATTTAAAAGCTATCATTGGTAGTCTCATACTTGGTTTACTTATTTTTATTTTCCCTCCGCTTTTTGGTGAAGGTTATCATACAATTGAAAATTTATTAAACGGGTCATTTAATAAACTTTTTAATAACAGTCTTTTTTTCGGATATAGTTCAAGTCCTATAATTGTAATTCTTTTTGTTGCAGGAATTATTCTTGTTAAAATATTTGCAACTGCAATCACGATTGGGTCAGGTGGAAATGGTGGCATTTTTGCTCCCTCACTTTTTACTGGTGCAATCACAGGTTTTGGATTTGCTTTCTTGGTTAATTATATTGGTATTATTCATTTGAATATTGTAAATTTTATTGTTGCAGGAATGGCTGGTATTTTAAGCGGTGTAATTCATGTACCACTTACTGCAATATTTCTCATTGCTGAAATTACTGGCGGTTATGTATTATTTGTACCATTAATGATAGTTTCAGCGATTTCATTTTTTGTAACAAAATATTTTGAGCAGTATTCAGTCTATACAAAAATTCTTGCAGAAAAAGGAATTGTAAATTTAAATGATAAAGAAAATACATTATTAAGTAAATTAGATATTAATAAACTTATTGAAACTGAATACACGTCTGTAAGATTTGATATGAAGTTCAGACTTTTTATTAAAGAAATTGTCCTTTCAAAGAAAAATACTTTTCCTGTACTTGATGAAGAAGGTCATCTATTAGGTATTGTTAGATTAGATGAAATTCGTAGCCAAATGTTTAATACTTCATTATATGATTCATTAACTGTTGAAGATGTTATGACTGAACCATTAGAATATATTTATCTGAACGAAAATATTCAACTTATTCTTGAAAAATTTGAAAAAACTGATACACGAAATTTACCTGTAATTGAAGATGGTAAATATGTTGGTTTTATTTCTAAATCGAAATTATTAGATGAATATAGAACTCTTTTTGTAAAGCAATCAAAGGAGTTAATCTAATTTTTCAATTCAAATTTATAATAATTTTCTCTTCCTTATTGGTTTGATGTGTCAGCTTGAGCGTTGATAAAGCAGAATTCTATGATAAATCCAAATGTTTTTTAAAATATTATTTTTCTTTTTTAGGGTGTGACCGCAATATAATGTAATTTTATACTCCGTATTTAGTTCTTGTAAAAAATGATAGAATTAAAATGACAGAATTAATTTAATATAACCCCAATCCTTCGCATTTTAAAAATTAAATACAACCCACATTGGCACATTGTCTTTTGCTCATACACACAAGCAAATACACCGCAAGAGCCAAAGAGCCAATTTCTACCCACTTAAACTTGTTGATAATTTTAAGAATAACTAAATGAATATATTGATATTACATAATCATAAAATTTTTATTTTTAATTTTTTAAAAAAATATAATGGCTGAAAAAAACATAAAACAATTATTAAGCCTTTGGGAAAAAGAAAAGGATGAATATAAAACTGCTGAAATTGGGACTGGTGTTCAAAGATTTGTAAAACATATCTTTGAATGTAAAGAACTTTTTAACCTTGAAGAAGGTCATTTAGCTACAGCAGATTTAAAACGAAAGAATGAATTTTTAACCGAAGCAAAAAAGAAAGGAAGACGTGCTGATGTAGTTATTTTCCTTGATTCTGATGTTATTATTCCAGTGGAAGTTGAAAAACA
>JAVHRJ010000391.1:0-2714 GCA_036171595.1 Bacteroidales bacterium | reverse complement strand
AGAAATTAATTCAATGCAAGATGATTTTATTCCTTTTATAACTGAAGATGAAACATTTATGGTTTTTTCATCGGCACGTAAATATAATAACGACTATCAACAATTTATAAAAGGTGTATATTTTAGTAAAAAAGTTGATGGGCAATGGCAAATAGCAAAAGCAGCAAGCACAAAAATTAATTCCGATGAAAATGCTGAAGGTGTTGGAATAAATAAAGATGGTTCGCTCATTTTAACTCATGTTGATAGATTAAGTGCTCCTAATGATATTTATTCTACTCAAAAAAGTAAATCTGGAATTTATTCTGAATTAGTTGATTTAGGTAAAAATATAAATACTAAATATGGCGAAGCAGGTGCTTCAATTTCTCAAACTGGCGATACTCTTTATTTTGCAAGTGATCGCCCTGGTGGATTTGGAGGTTACGACATCTATTATTCGATGAAACTTCCAGACGGAACTTGGGGAATACCTTTTAATCTTGGCGAACCTGTTAATACCGAAAATGACGAAAATTATCCTAACATTACAGGTGAAGGAACTACTTTATATTTTTCGTCAAATGGGCATAATTCAATGGGAGGGTACGATGTTTTTCGAAGTCGTTTAATTGAAAACAAATGGTCCGAACCCAAAAATTTAGGTTATCCAATTAACGATACTTACGATAACTTTAATATTGCTTTAACATCTAATGCACGATATGGTTATGTTAGTCGTTCTGAAGTTGATGGCATTGGCGGTTTGGATATTTATAGAGTTATATTTAATGATGTACCTAAAACTAATATTATTTTTACAGGAAAAATTATTGTTGGCGATTCGTTAACAGGTGTTCCTTTTAATAAAGTTGATTCAGTATTAAGTATAACAGTGTACAATAAAGATAAAAATAATGCTGTTTTTGCTAATTACCAACCTAGTAAAGCCGGTAAATACACAATTGCATTGCCTCCTGGAAGTTGGAATTTAGAAATTGTTGGTTCTGCATATCTGCCATACAATAAAGATATTTTAATTCGCGACGAACAACCTTTGCAGGTTCTTATTTTTAGAAATATTTATTTAAAGAAAAAGTAAGTTAATGGAACTTCAGTTAAAACGCCCTATGGTTTTTTTCGATTTAGAAACCACTGGAATAAACGTAACAACAGATAGAATTGTTGAAATAACTATTCTGCGAATCGAAACAAATGGCAAAGAAACTGAAAAAACATATATAGTAAATCCTACTATTCCTATTCCACAATTCGCTACTGATATTCATGGAATTTCGGACGAAGATGTAAAAGATAAACCAACTTTTAAAGAAATTGCAAGAAATTTATTGCCGTATTTTGAAGGAGCAGATTTAGCTGGATTTAATTCAAATAAATTTGATATTCCATTACTTGCCGAAGAGTTTTTACGTGCCGAGGTTGACTTTGATATGCGTAAACGTCAATTTGTTGATGTGCAGGTTATTTTTCATAAAATGGAACAACGTAATTTAGCTGCTGCATATAAGTTTTATTGTAAAAAAGAATTGGAAAATGCTCATACTTCTAAAGCTGATACTTACGCAACTTACGAGATTTTAAAAGCTCAACTCGATTATTATCCAGATATCCCAAAACAAATTACAGAATTAAGTAAATTTTCTTCGCAAAATAGAGCAGTTGATTTAGCTGGACAAATAATTTATAACGATAAAGATATTGAGGTTTTTAATTTTGGTAAATACAAAGGAATGTCCGTTGAGGAAGTATTTGCTAAAGACCAAGGATACTATGGATGGATTTTAAATAGTCAGTTTCCACTTTATACAAAAAAAGTGTTAACCGAAATTAAATTAAGAATGAACAAGTAATAAGTTATAAAGTTAATAAAGTTAGAAAGTTTTTAAATAAAAAAGTTTCTAAAGTAGAAAAGTTCTTAAAGCAAATAAGTGAATAAGGTTAAAAGTTAATGAAAAACAATAAAAAATAAATAAAATGAAAATTATTTGTGTTGGTAGAAATTATTCTGAACATGCAAAGGAATTAAAAAATGCTGTTCCTACGGAACCTGTAATTTTTTTAAAGCCCGATTCGGCAATACTAAATAACAATCAGCCTTTTTATATTCCCGATTTTTCTAAAAACTTACATTACGAAGTAGAAATTGTTTTTAAAATTTGTAAAGTTGGCAAATCTATCTCGCCACGTTTTGCAAACAGGTATTACGATAGCATTGCTATTGGCATAGATTTTACCGCTCGCGATTTACAAGAAAATTGTAGAACCAAAGGTTTACCTTGGGAAATAAGTAAAGCGTTCGACAATTCGGCTGCTATTAGCAAATTTATTCCCAAAACTGAATTCGATAATTTAAATAATATTTCGTTCTCGCTTTTAAAAAACGATAAGCAAGTTCAACTAGGGAATACTTCCGATATGATTTTTTCTATTGATAATATTATTGCTTATGTTTCAAAATATTTTACTCTAAAAACGGGCGATTTAATTTATACTGGAACCCCTGCAGGCGTCGGTCCTGTTTCTAAAGACGATAATTTGAAGGCTTTTATTGGCGATAAAAAATTGATGGATTTTTTTATCCGATAGTTTTAAATATCCGATTGCGATTACAAATTTCGTTATTGCGAGTCCTTTTTTTTGACGAAGCAATCTAAATAGCCAACCCTTAAAAACCCTTATTTCAAATTTTAATCATTGTACATTTTTATTCAGAT
>JAVHRJ010000390.1:0-2722 GCA_036171595.1 Bacteroidales bacterium | reverse complement strand
TATTCTTTTTTATCGTTAAGAACTGGAATAACAGTAAGTTTATGTTGAGCTACCAACTCAATTACTTCGTAAATATGCTGATTTTCGGTTACAAAAGGACTAAATAAAGAAAGTTTATGATTACCGATTGACTCTTCGGCCATATTTAAATCGTAAATATCAGTATCAGAAATTAATCCTAAAAACTCTTTATTATTAACAATTGGCAAATGTGAAATACGAAATATTTCCATCCAATTTAATGCCTGAATACCTGTATCTGAGGTTTTTACAGATGGGACTAAATCGGAAATTAAATTTTTAGCATTCATAATAATTTAATAACGTTTATAAATAACTTTGCCAAAAAAAAGCTATGGCAAGATTGAGCGTAAATATAAATAAAATTGCAACAATAAGAAATGCAAGAGGTGGAAATAATCCAGATGTATTAAAAGTAGCTTTAGATTGTGAAAATTTTGGTGCACAAGGAATAACCGTACATCCTCGTCCAGATGAGCGTCATATTAGGTTTAGCGACGTTTATTTATTAAAAGAAAATATTAAAACTGAGTTTAATATTGAAGGTTATCCGAGCAAAGATTTTATAAAAATGGTAACAACTTTAAAACCTACTCAAGTTACATTAGTTCCTGATCCACCAAATGCACTAACTTCAAACTCAGGATGGGACACAAAAAAAAATAAAAATTTTTTAACAGAAATTATTACCGAATTTAAAAATAATGGTATAAGAACATCAATATTTGTTGACACGAATATACAAAATATTGAATTTGCAAAACTCACAAATACCGATAGAATTGAGCTATATACAGAGCCTTATGCTTCAAATTACTCGATAAATAAAGAAAAAGCAATAAAACCCTTTGTTGATGCAGCAATTTTTGCAAATAAAATCGGATTAGGAATAAATGCTGGTCATGATTTAAGTTTAGAAAATTTAAAATATTTTAATAACAATATTCAAAATTTACTTGAAGTTTCGATTGGACACGCACTTATATGTGATGCAATTTACTTTGGATTAGAAAAAACTATAACATTATACTTAAAAGAATTGCAACAGTAATTTATATTTTGTTATTAACAAATTGCACATAAACATTATTAACTTCTGTGAAATTCGTATAAAGCTTTATAAAGCTCAAATTGCGATCTAAATATTTTATTTTTTTTGCTTGTCTTTCTAAAACTGTTTGAAAGTTTTTCGTCGAGAACACGAGCTTTTACATTTTCATTAAAACTGGTATCAAAAATTAGCCTTATTTGTTGTTGAATTTTCTTGTTATAAATTGGACAAACAACTTCAATTCTACGATCAATGTTACGAGTCATTAAATCGGCTGATGATAAAAAATATTTTTCATCACCACCATTACAAAAAATAAAAAATCGACTATGTTCCAAGTAATTATCAACAATACCAATTGCTTCAATTTTAGAATTACTATCAATTTTCATTGATAACATGCCACGTATATTTAATTTTATTTCTACTCCAGCTTTTTCGGCTTTGTATAATAATTCAATTATTTCGTTATCGACTAAATTATTTAATTTTAGATGAATATAGGCTGGTAGCCCTTTTTGAGAATTTTCGATTTCGGTAATAATAAGTTTATTAAGTTTTTGGCGCGAATTAAATGGTGAAACAAACAAATGATAGAATTGCTCTTTTTGATATGTTCGAGTAAAAAATTCGAATACTTTAATTACCTCTTTGGTGATTTTTTTATCGGCTGTTAAAAGCATCGCATCGGTATATAATTTTGCAGTCGATTCATTAAAATTTCCTGTACCAATACAAGCTAAATATTCGTTATCTCGTCCATTTGATCTTTCAATTAAGCATAGTTTTGCATGAACTTTTAAACCTGGTACACCATAAAGAACTTTTACCCCCTCATCGCGAAGCTCACTTCCATATTTTATATTTGCCTCTTCGTCAAAACGAGCTTGGAGTTCGAGCAAAGCTGTTACGTGTTTTCCGTTTCTAACGGCATTTACTAATGCGCTAACTACATTAGAGTTATATGAAAGTCGATATAGTGTTACTTTAATAGATTTTACTTTTGGGTCGATTGATGCTTCTCTAAGTAAATCGATAAAATAATTAAAAGAGTGAAATGGGAAATAGAGTAATATATCATTCATAACAATACTCTGAAATATTGATTTTCCGGGAATAATTAAAGGGTGTTGAATTGGATAATTTTTTGTTTTTGATAATTCTTTCATTCCAAAATCGGGAAGAGTTAACAAATCTTTAAAATTATGATAACGTTCGCCAGGAATAATTGTATCGTCATTTTTTAAATTCATTTTTTTCATCAGCAACTTTAACAAATACGTAGGCATGTTTTCGTCGTAGATAAAACGAACAGGGTCGCCTTCTTTTCTTTTTTGAATTCCTCGTTCAACATTATTTATATAGCTTTCAGAAATATCGTCGGTTATATCTAATTCTGCATCACGTGTAACTTTAATAGTAAACGCATTTATTTCTTTAAAGTTTAACATATAAAAGATATTCGGCAACCCAAAACGAATAATATCATCAATAAAAATAAGGTGCTTTTTGTTATTTATTTCGGGTAAAACTACAAAACGTGGGAGTACATCGGAGGGTATTTTAATAAGAGCATTAATATGTTTTACTTTATTTTCGTTAAGTTTTAGCGAAACTGCCAAATAAACTTTATCGTCTTCAAGTGGAGGG
>JAVHRJ010000389.1:2892-13595 GCA_036171595.1 Bacteroidales bacterium | reverse complement strand
CAAAAAATGCAAAAACATTGTAATATTTTAATAAACATATTATATTTAATTGATTATTATATAATTACACGCATAAAACATGAATGAAAATCGCAAATTTTTAGTTAAATTTTACGATATATATCGTGAAATTAAATTAAAATGCCCAACCAGCATTAAAACCTAATAATATTTTTATTGGACCCGGGTAAACAGTAAAATCATCTTTATTAAGATAACTAGAAGTATTATTAAAATGCTGAAGCCAAACATTATCCCTAATACCTACTCCAATAAAAGGGTCGAATGCTAAATTTTTACGTATTATTTGAAAACCAGCTTTAACACAATAATTAGTGTAAGTAATTAAATAATAATCGTCTTGCAATACATTTTTCTTTTCTGATACTTTTGCTCGCGAATAAGAATATTGTAACGACAAATACAATCTTTCCGGAGCTCTAATTTTATATTTATTGCTTAAATAGTATTTGTATTCTGCCTGAAATTTATATCCACGAATTTTTAATACTAATTGAGGCACCGTTGCTGCTTCAATAATTGTTGTATACAATCCTTTACCTAAATAAGCTCCCGAAATTTGAATTGAACTTTTTTGTGATACAACCGTTTCATAAGTTAAACGAAATTCTGATGTAAGGGGAATTCCACCAACTGGGAATACAAATGGATTAGTTTTTAAAATATTTCTTTTCGAAGAAAATTGTTCAAAATATATTGAATCGCCATAAAATTGGCAAAAAACAAAATTCACATTAAATATTGTAATTAGCAACAAAATAATTTTTAGTGATTTCATCAATTATAAATTAAAGCGAGCAATTGGTGAAACATCATGACTAGAAAAAATATTTTCTTTGAACTTAAAATATCCAGTTGTAGCAATCATAGCAGCATTGTCGGTTGTATATGCTAAAGGTGGAATATAAAGTTTTAAATTTTGCATTAACGACAATTCTATAAATTGTTTTCGAACTTCAGAATTTGCAGAAACGCCACCCGATAAGGTAATTTCTTTAATTCCAGTTAATTTAATTGCTTTTACTATTTTTTCAATAAGTATTTCAACAATTGTTTGCTGCAACGAAGCACATAAATTGTTTTTTTGTTGATTTAAAAATTCAGGGTTTTTAGCCATTTCATCTCTTATAAAATATAAAAATGAAGTTTTTAAACCACTAAAACTAAAGTTTAATTCTGGAATTTTTGGTTTTGTAAACTTAAATGCATTAGAATTTCCAGTACTTGCTAATTTATCTATAATTGGTCCACCTGGATATTGAAGCCCAAGAACTTTTGCAGCTTTATCAAAAGCCTCGCCAGCAGCATCATCAATTGTGCTCCCTATTACTTCCATTTGCAATGGCGATAGTACTTTAATAATTTGAGTGTTTCCACCAGAAATTAATAAACATAAATGTGGAAATAATGGTAATTCTTTTATTTCATCAGTTTTTCTAATAAAGTTTGCTAAAACATGACCTTGCAAATGATTTACTTCTATTAAAGGCACATTTAATGCTATTGCCAATCCTTTTGCAAATGAAGTTCCTACGAGCAATGAACCCAACAATCCTGGTCCACGCGTAAAACAAATTGCAGAAATTTCATTTTTATCAATTCCTGCTTGTTTAATTGCTTTATCTACTACAGGAATTATGTTTGATTGATGCGAACGTGAAGCCAACTCTGGCACAACGCCACCATAATCTTTATGAACATCTTGACTGGCAATAACATTCGACAATAAAAATCCATTTTTAACAATAGCTGCAGATGTATCATCGCATGATGACTCAATACCTAATATTATAATATTCTTTCTCAAATTTTATAACTTTGTGCCATTAAATTATTTGCAAAATTATAAAAAAAAGACACATACCGCTTTTATTGTTACTAGCTTTTTTAAGAATACTACTTATTGTGTATATTATTTTTAAAAGCTCGTATTTGCAAACAATAATAAGCCAAAGAGTTGCATCATATTTATCGAACAAACTCAATACAGAAGTTACTGTTGGCGGAGTTGATATATCACTATTTAATAGTATTATTCTTAAAAAAGTTTACATTAGCGACCAACGTAATGATACTTTGTTATATACAAATGAACTTAAAGCAAAAATAAATAAAATTAACTTTTCTAATAATTCAATAAACTTTAACGAAATTAGTATAAAGGAACCTATTGTAAATTTATTTATTGATTCGCTTAATAAAATGAATTATGAATTTATTATAGATGCTTTTACTAATAAAAATGACAGTTCAGCATCAGCCGAATGGAAAATTTCTATAGATGACATAAAAGTTGAAAATGGAAATTTTTCATTTAAAAAATTTGATTTGAAAACTCAAAATTCGGGAATGAACTACAAAGACATACAAGTGTCAAAAATTAATTTATCAATAAAAGATATTGTTAAACAAAATGATTCATTACTATTTAATATCGAAAACCTTTCTGGTATTGAAAAATCTGGGATTTCGCTTATTCACTTAAGCGCTAAATCAAAACTAGATACAAATGGAATATTTCTGCAAAATGTTTTACTTACTACTCCTAATAGTCGTCTAGATTGTAATTACTTAAATTTTCGATTAAAATCGGTTGACGATTTAGAAAATTTTAATACTAAAGTAAAAATTATTGCCGATATTAGACATTCATTAATTGGCACAAAAGATATTTCATACTTTTCATCATGGTTATGGGGAATAAAAGAGAATATTGTTTTTGAAGGCAAAATTAAAGGTACAGTTTCCGATTTTAAAACTAAAAATGCACGAATTCAATATTTAGACAACACTTATATAGCAGGAAATTTTACAATTACAGGGTTGCCAAATATTGAAGAAACATTTATGCTATTAGAGTTTTCTGCACTTTATACAAACGCAGACGATTTATCAAAAATACCAATTTACCCTTTTACATCTAAAAACACAATGAAAATTCCGAAAGAAATAAATCGATTAGGAAAAATATATTATAAAGGCGAACTAACAGGTTTTACAGGCGATTTTGTAGCATTTGGAAATCTAAAAACAAGCATTGGAAATATAACAACAGACATTTCATTAAAACAAGATACAATTTCGGGATTTACAAAATTTAAAGGTCATTTGGCTTCAGAAAAATTCGATTTAGGAAGCATTGTTAACTTAAAAAAGAATGTTGGAAAAATAAGCCTAAACACAAAAATTGAAGGTAAGTATAAAGAAGATAAATTGTTTGCAAATATACTAGGTGCAATAAATGATATTGAATTTAAACAATACACATATAAAAATTTAAAAATTGAAGGTGACTTTACAGAAAAAACTTTTGAAGGTTCGCTAAATGCTAATGATGAAAACTTAAAAATGGATTTTTTAGGTAAAATAGATTTCAGTAAAGATATTCCTGTATTTGATTTTACAGCCGACATTTCTGAAATTCAACTTTCAAAATTAAACTTAACACATTACGACTCTTTATCAACTCTCTCGTTTTTATTAAGTGCAAGGTTTTCGGGAAATAGTTTGGACAATTTGTTAGGAAAAATTGAATTATTTAACTTAAATTATAAATCATCGAAAATAAACGAGCGTTTCGGCGATATTAGTATTACTTCAGAAAAGAACATTAATGGCAGCAATTTTCAACTTAATTCAAGCATATTAAATGCAACATTAATTGGAAATATTCATTTTTCAAATTTAATAACATCAATAAATAATTGTATAAACAGTTACGTCCCGTCGCTTAATTTTATTAAAGATTTTAAAAACAACAAGATTAAAGATGAAGAGAACAACTTTACCTTTTCGGTTAATTTTTACAATACAGATAATATATTTAAAGAATTTGCGCCAAAATTACATGTTGAGAAAAACACAAAATTAAATTTTAATATTAACTCCACTAAAAAGACTTTTGACTTAAATATAAGTAGTGGAAATATTACATATTATGGAGTTAAGGCAAGTAATCCCGAAATAAAAATATATACCGAAAACCAAAAACTTAACTACTTTGTACAGGCAAATAAACTCGAATTTTATGAAAATGCATATATGCAAAATTTTAATATTAATGGATCAACATATAACGATAAAGGAGAAATAAATTTATTATGGAATAATCCAGATTCAACAATATACAAAGGAGACATAAGTTTATTTTACACTTTAAACAAAATGCAAAATAAAATTTTACCATCTATTTTATTTGAAGCAAACCCTTCGATGTTAGTTTTATCAAATGTTGAATGGTATATTAACGATGCAAAAGTATTAATATTCGACTCCTTGCTAAATATTGAAAAACTAACTATAAATAGCGATAATCAATATATTTATTTAAATGGTAAAATTGGAAAAAACCCATCAGATACCTTAACGGTTTTGCTTAATCAAATTAATTTAACAAATACAAATTTCTTTTTAAATAAATACGGATTAAAATTAAATGGATTATTAAGTGGAAACTTATTTATTTCAGGGTTATTAGAAAAAACTAAACTTTTATCAAATATAAATATCGAAAATTTTGTACTAAATAAAGAAGAAATTGGAAATGCATTTATTAATAGTGAGTGGGATAAAAATTCAAATAATATTTTAATTTCAGGCAATACTACTCGTGGAAATATAAAAACATTAAACTTTAATGGAAAATATTATACAAATGGCGATATTGATTTTAATGTAGAACTTGAAAAATTAAAATTAAATATTGCTGAACCTTATATTGAAACTATATTATCGGATATTAAAGGAATTGCAAGTGGAAATTTGACCATTAAGGGAAAAATCTCAAAACCTATTTTTGAAGGGTTAATTAAACTTCAGAAAGCATCATTTTTAATTCCATATTTACAAACACGATATAATTTAACAACAGATGTTGAAATTAAGCCAAATTCATTTAATTTTTCAAATGTGAAACTTATAGATACTGATGGTAATACGGCAACTTTAAACGGTAACATATCACACAATAATTTTAGTGATTTAAAATTTGACTTAGGAATAGTAACTGATAAATTTTTAATGATTAATACAACCGAAAAAGATAATGAATTATTTTACGGAAAAGGATATGCTTCGGGAGTAGTAGATTTAACTGGTACACCCGAAAATTTTAACATTGATGTAACTGCAAAAACATTAAAAAACACCAAAATATTTATCCCTTTATTGTCGGGAAGCGAAATTGACCAACAAAATTTCATTCATTTTACAAACACAATAGATACTATAACAACGAACACTGAACAAAAAGTTAATCTTTCTGGAATTAACATGAATTTTAATTTTCAAGCTACGCCAGATGCCGAAGTACAAATTATTTTCGACTCAAAAGTTGGCGATATAATAAAAGGTAGAGGAAATGGAAACTTAAGACTTCAAATTACTCCAACTGGAGACTTTAAAATGTTCGGCGATTATAATATTGAAAGTGGTGATTATTTATTTACTTTACAAAATGTTATTAATAAAAAATTTGAAATTGAAAAAGGCGGAACAATTAGCTGGAATGGCGACCCATACAAAGGGATATTAGACATTTCTGCAATATATAAATTAAAAGCAAGCCTTTTCGATTTAATGCTTGATTCAACTTACAAAAAACGTGTTCCTGTTGAATGTGTTTTAAATTTACGTAACAATTTGCTAAAACCCGATTTTCAATTTAACATAAAGTTACCAGATGGAGATTCTAAACCAAATAATTTAATAAGTAGCTTATCAAGCGAAGATTTAAATAAACAAATAATTTCACTTTTGGTATTAAATAGATTTATGACCCCAGAAATTTATCGAAATAACATACAAAACAACGAAAACAAAAGCACTAGTGCTGTTGAAATGAACTCATCTGAATTACTTTCAAATCAACTAAGTCATTGGCTATCACAAATTTCGAAAGATGTTGATATAGGTATAAATTATCGACCAGGCGATGAACTAACACACGACGAAGTTGAACTCGCACTAAGCACACAAATTTTAAATGATAGAGTTACTTTAAATGGGAATGTTGGAGTAGGCGGAAATCAAACTACTCAATCGAATAATTTTGTTGGCGACTTTGAAATTGATGTTAAAATAAACAAGTCAGGTAAGCTTAGGGTTAAAGGTTTTAATCGATCAAATACCGATATAATAAATGATACTGCACCTTACACTCAAGGATTAGGTTTATTCTACAAAGAAGATTTCGATTCTTTTAATAAACTTATGCAACAATACTGGAAAGCTGTATTTACACGTAAACATGAAGACGAGTAAAATAAATTATTGCTACATAAACATTTTATTTTAAGACACTTACTTTAAAATCGCATCAACATTATATTGTTAATAAAAATATTTTATCAATAACTTACGTTATTACAACGTAACTAATTTAGCTTACTAAAATTATAAACATTATGATATTTTTGCAAATTACTACAAATCCTGCTGTTCAATCAGCCGTTCAAAAATCTGGTGAACAACTTTCGTTATCGCTTTGGGATTTAACACTTAAAGGTGGTTGGATAATGATACCCATTGGGTTATTGTCAATAATTACAATTTATATTTTTATTGAAAGATTTATTGCTATACGTGCTGCAGGTAAAGAAGACAATAGCTTTATGAATAATATAAAAGAATACATAGTTGATGGAAAAATTGAAAATGCTTTAACAATGTGCAAAACTCAAAACTCACCAGTTGCTCGAATGATCGAAAAAGGAATTCGTAGAATGGGTCGCCCTTTAAATGATGTTAATGTAGCAATAGAAAACGTAGGGAAACTTGAAGTTGCTCGACTAGAAAAAGGATTTGCATTTATTGCAACCTCTGCAGGTGCCGCTCCAATGCTTGGATTTTTAGGAACAGTAACCGGTATGGTTAGGGCATTTTATAATATGGCTAGTGCTGGAAACAATATTGATATAACACTTTTATCGAGCGGAATTTATGAAGCTATGGTTACAACAGTTGCGGGTTTGGTTGTTGGGATTATTGCTTATTTAGCATACAATTATTTGGTAACACGATTAGACAGAATTGTTTATATTTTAGAAGCTCGTACAACTGAATTTATGGATTTATTAAATGAACCTGTAAAATAATCTAATTATGTCAATTAGAACAAGAAATAAAGTTAGCTTAGCATTTAATACTGCAACCATGTCCGATTTGGTGTTCTTATTACTAATATTTTTTATGATTACATCAACACTTATTTCGCCAAATGCACTTAAATTGTTATTACCAAAAAGCGATAATCAGGTTCAAGCAAATAAACCTGTAACAACAGTATCAATAACTCCAGATCTTCAGTTTTATGTTGAGACTCAAAATGTTGGAATAGACAACTTGGAACAATTTTTGCAACAAAAAATAGGAACAGTAACAAATCCAGATGATGCACCAACAATTTCGCTTCATGCCGATAAATCTGTTCCAATTGAAGAAGTTGTAAAAGTAATGAATATTGCAAAAGACAATAAATATAAGTTAATATTAGCAACAACAGCCAATTAATATGGAAGTAACAGTTAGAAATAGATATAGTTTATTAGTTACATTTCTAATTCATATTGGAATTTTAACTTTGCTTATTTTTATGGGCTTTAAAACTCCACTCCCACTTCCCGAAGAACAAGGTATTGCTGTTAATTTTGGAAATTCAGATAACGGTTCTGGTCTCGAAGAACCCAATCAATTACAACAGCAAACTTCAACACCACAAAACAATCAAGAAGGTGTATTAACTCAAAATATTGAAGAAGCTGTGAGTATTAAAAACAATAATGTAACAAAACAACATACCCAACAAACAAATAATCAAACACAAACTCAGCAACAACAAATACAACAAGTAAATCAAAATGCATTGTTCCCTACAAATCAAAATAATGGTTCAAATAGCGAAGGCGAAACTCAAGGAAACGGAAATCAAGGCAACCCAAATGGCGACCCTAACGTAAAAAATCACAATGGAACACCAAACGGCACTGGAAATTCTTATAGCCTTACAGGTAGAAGCATAAATGGAAGCTTACCAAAACCAACATATCCGGGTAACGAACAAGGTAAAGTTGTTGTCGAAATTTTTGTTGACCGTTCAGGTACTATTGTAAAAGCTACAGCTGGCATTAAAGGGTCTACACTTTTGAGTAAAAAATATTTAGATGCTGCATATAACGCTGCGCTTAGAGCAAAATTTGATTCAAACCCCGATGCTAAAGAAACTCAAAGAGGTACAATTACTTATAATTTTATGTTTCAATAATATGAATGTAATTCTTACATTTATATTATAATCACAAATTTTACTTAAATCGTTTTTGTTTTTAATTTTCATTTATACTAATTTAGTAGCATAATTTTTTTGCATAATGCAACCTAAAAAGAAAAATATCCCAAAAGCACCGCCTAAAGCAATTGTGCTAAAAGACAATGTTGGCACAATAAGAATAATGTCTTTTACAATTCTTTTACTTTCGTTTTTTGTTTATGCAAATACATTTAAAAACGGTTATGTTCTCGACGATTTTTCTGTAATAAAAGAAAACTGGGTAGTTAAACGTGGAGTAGAGTCAATTCCAACAATTTTTAAAACTTCGTATCGCTATGGGTACTGGAGTTCTGCCGATGATTTATACCGTCCGCTTTCTTTAACAATGTTTGCTGCTGAATGGCAATTATGGCCCGATAATCCAAAACCTGGTCACGTAATTAATGTATTGTTATATTCGTTAGCCTGCGTTGTTTTATTTTTAACATTACGCAAACTATTTTATAAATACAATGTTTTTTTACCATTTATTGCAACTATAATTTTTGCACTTCACCCAATTCACACCGAAGTTGTTTCGAATATTAAAAGTCGCGACGAAATTTTAAGTTTCTTTTTTTTAATATCTACATTATTTTTTGCTGTAAAATTTGCCAATTCTGCTAAAAATAAATGGCTTATTTTAGGTGCAATTTGTTATTTCCTTGCATTTTTATCGAAAGAAAGTGCAATTACATTTTTAGCAATTTTTCCATTAGCAATATATTTCTTTACAGATGCTCCACTTAAAAGAAATATGCTTTTTTCGTGTATAATGTTAATTCCTGCAGCATTATTTTTAATAATAAGAGCAAAAGTATTAGCAAATCAGCCAGAAATGGCGTTAGTTTCATATACAGATAATTTATTAGTTGCAGCACCCGATTTTTTAACAAGAAATGCAACTGCTATCAAAATTTTAGGTAAATATATATGGAAATTAATTATTCCATATCCCTTAGTAAGCGATTATTCATTTAACCAAATTACAATAAATGGATGGAGTAATTTTTGGGTTTTATTTTCTTTTGTGACACTTGTTTTTATGGGTGTATTTGCAATTATAAAATTTAAAATCAAAAATATTATATCTTTTGTTATTTTATTCTTTTTTATTACAATGTCTATTTATTCAAATATTTTAATGATAATTGGTTCGTCGTTTGGGGAACGATTTTTATTTGTTCCATCATTATCTTTTAGTATAGGTTTAACATGGTTAATTTTAAAATTGTTAAAAATAAATTCAGAAAAAACACAAATTACTGCACCAAAAATATTTTTTAATTCAAATAAAATTGTACTTTTTGTTATTATACCAGTATTAGTAATTTATTCAGCAGAAATATTTTCGCGAAACAAAGATTGGAATTCAAATCTTTCTCTTTATTCAGCCGATGTTATAAAATCACCTAACAGTGCTCACATGCGTTATTATTATGGTTTGGTTTTAATGAAAGATAAAGCTATGAATAAAGAGTCGCAAGTAGAACATCCCGAATACCTTGATTCAGCCATTGTTCAATTTAGCATCGCAGCTAAAATAGTTCCTACTTTTGCCGATGCATACGACCAAATTGGTTTGGCATATTATCGAAAAAACTTAAACGATTCGGCTTTAAAATATTACCAAATTGCATTAAATTATAATCCAACTAAATCGATAACATATAGCAATATGGGAGTTATCTTTTTTAATAACAAACAATTTGATAAAGCATTAGAATCGTACGAAAAAGCAGTAAAGTACGATCCTGCATTTTCAGATGCATGGATGAATTTAGGAAGTACACTTGGCACTTTAGGAAAAGCCAACGAAGCAATAAATGCATTTAAAAAATGTATTGAGTTTAATCCTCAAAATGCAACTGCAACGTACTATATAGGAATAACATACCAAGGAATAGGCGATAATATTAATGCTAAATACTACTTAGAAAAAGCAGCATCAATGGATTCTAAATTTGCGAGATAAAAATAAAGTTAATATTTCTATAAATAAAACCAATCGTTTGTTTTCTAATTATAAACTAACTTTGCAAAAAAATTAATTAATGCTTTTTATTAAAATATTTTTTTGGACATTACTTTTTTCAGTAATATATAGTTATATCGGTTATGCTATATTATTATGGATTTTAGTGTTTTTCAAAAAAATGATGATAAAAAACGAAATTAAAAATGAAAGTTTTTTGCCAGATGTAACACTATTTATAACTGCCTATAACGAAAAAGATTACATAAAATCAAAAGTTGAAAATGGCTTTTCATTAAATTATTCTAAAAATAAATTACATTATATTTGGGTAACCGACGGTTCAGATGACGGAACTCCTGAAATACTTGCAAAATATGAAAATATTAAGGTACTTCACAC
>JAVHRJ010000389.1:0-2792 GCA_036171595.1 Bacteroidales bacterium | reverse complement strand
TTTAACACTACAGTTGGGGCTGCTGGAGAATTGTTTGCAATTCGTACCGAATTGTTTAACGAAGTAGAACCCGACACCTTACTCGACGATTTTATTCTTTCGATGCGAATTGCTATAAATGGATATAAAATAAAATATGCCCCAAATGCCTACGCAATTGAAACTTCATCAGCAAATGTAAAAGAAGAACTAAAACGTAAAATTAGAATTGCTGCTGGAGCAGTTCAATCAACTTTTCGATTATCAAAAGCATTAAATCCTTTTCACGATTTTTTGTTGGCTTTTCAATTTTTTTCACATAAAATTTCGAGATGGCTAATTGTACCATTTGCACTTCCATTAATCCTTTTACTAAATGTACATATTGTTATTTTCACCTCAATTTCGTACAATTATATTTATTTTGCAATTTTAATCTTACAAATTATTTTTTATTTAACAGTATTAATAGGATTGTTATTACGTAATTTGAATATTAATTTTAAAATAATTTTTGTTCCATATTATATTTTTGTTATGAACTATGCTTCGTGGCTTGGACTTATAAGATTTTTAAAAAAGAAACAATCCGTAAACTGGGAAAGAGCTAAAAGGGCAAACTAAAATCTTATAAACTCACCTAATCCGTATCTATTTACCAATATTTTTGATGGATTACCTTTCATATAAATATTTCCGGTGCCATATAATTTTGCTCCAATTTCGGTATTTACCGACAAATTACAATTTCCCGTTGAATTGCTCATAATATAACAATATTCAGTAGGTAAATCGTAAAAATTAAAATAACCATAACCATGATTCCAATAGTACCCCACTCCTACTTTGCCTTTTAAATTAATATTGCCTGTGCCCGCATGCAAAGCAAAAGTTAAAGAAGAACAATCAAAAATCATATTGAAATTCGAAATATCTGCCCAATCGTCAATTTTAATTTCGTTACCTTTTATTGTATCATCACAACTAACATCGCAACTTCCATTTAAATTTAAATAAGTTAATTTATTTAAAGTTATTTCGAGTTTTACTTTCCCAATATATTTTCTTGTCCAATTACATTTATTGGCATTTTTTACATACAATCTATTATTTTCGACAGTTGTTTCTATACCATTAATAAGATTTTTTCCTGTAGTAATTTTAATTTCATTTACTGTATCAATTTTTAATGTAACATCAAACACATTATCAATTTCAATTTCGGTAAACGACGATAAATCACGCTGTTCTTCAAACACTTTACCATTAGAAACGAAACAATCGCAACTATGTTCTTTTGAGCATGCAGAAATAAAAATTAATAAAGAAATAAAATAAAATATTTTCCTCATTTTAAATTTTTTGAAAGTATAAAATTAAAATTTTATTAAGAAAAATCATATCTTAAATAACACAAAAAATAATTTATTGTGTTAATAACTTTATTTTGAAGTTAGTTATAATATTTATATTATTGTATAATTAACTTAAATTAATAACATTATGAAAAATTTAAATCAATCGAACATCGAACATCGAACATCGAACAAGTATTTTATTTTAAGCCTTTTTTTATTGTTTAATTTGAGCTTAATGGCTCAACTGACTCAATCACGTTATTTGCCAATGCAAAACAAGTTTATCGACCTGCAACAATCCCCCGCACAATCTTTCTCCTTACCAACAAATACTGCTACTGATGATTACCATGGAGAAAAACCAAATTTTTGCCAAGCAATTGTTTATGACAACAACAACGACTATTTACATCCTTCACTAAAAAGGCTATTGTTTTTTATTAAAGATAACCATATTTATAGCAGTACTGGTAAAGCCATGAAAAACGTACTAGATCTTTCGCTTTTAGGTGATCCATATTGGGAAAATTCATGGGACAAAGCACTACTTTTTGAACCAAATATTAACGATGATAACGTTAGTTATTCTTTTATTGAAAACGAAAATCAACCATACTTAAGTTCAATTGGGTATCCTAACCCAACTTACCCACCATATTATATTGGTATAAATTCAGTTTTTGTAGACAGAACTAATATTTCTGTACAACTTGACATGACTCCATTAATAGGCGGTTATGGAATATTACATCCCGAATGTATTATAGTGCCTGTTCCTAATGCTTGTTACGAATATTATCTTATATTTGGGTTAACTAAAATTGGTGGCTCTAGCACAGGCTCTGGTTCTGCGGGCATTGAAGTTTACATAAAAAAATTAAAATATATTGACGAAGAGCATATGCAATTAAGTAAATATTACAGTTTTATAGCTAATATTTATGAAAACACTGGTTATTACAACTTCGGCGATAATTTTAGCATGGCAATTAGTGATTACAGAACAGACCAAAATAATTATCTATTTTGTTTAAATGTTGCACATCAAATTTATACTTTTACTATTAGTGGACAAGAAGGCGATAACGTTTTAACAAATCATATAAATTATAAAGGAAAAAGTAATTATAATTATTTAAATGAAGAAGGACAGTTTTACAAAGAATGTGAACTTATTCCAATAAAAAACCAGCAAGGAAACATTACTAAATACAGAGTTGCTTATCCTTTTGAAGTTACTAACACGAACAACAAAGAAATAATATATAACATACAAGAGCTTGATTACACTGGATTACCTACAGGAATTAATAGGTATTTTTCAGAACAATATAATATACCTAACATGACACATTATCCAAAAGGATTGGAGTTTTCGCCCGATGGAAAATATTTATATTATACATGGACAGGGCAAACACAATTAAATTATATTGATATTGACCAACTTTTTAT
>JAVHRJ010000388.1:0-2730 GCA_036171595.1 Bacteroidales bacterium | reverse complement strand
TCAATAATAATAGCGGCCACAGGACACGCCTTTGCCGATTCAATTATATTTTCAATTGTATCTTCGTCAATTGTATCTAAGATCACAGCTTTAGCTTCTTTATCTAAGACATAGGCCTTGGGAGAAACGGCGATGCATGTAGCCGCGCCAATGCATAAATTTCTATCCACCCAAATTTTATAACCAGATTTTAACGTAACCGGACCGGAAGGATTCTTCTCATCTTTTATTTTTGGATCCATATTGAATCAAATATTAAATTATAAATAACAAATCACAAATAAATAATAAATATCAAATTTTAAACTATTTAAGATTTTAAATTTAGTATTTATTTGGAACTTGGAATTTATTATTTAGAATTTTTCTAATAACTTATGTAATGCTTCCAACGGCAACACAGCACATTTAATTCTGTTTAATCCTAAATCTATTCCCAGCATCTTAATAATAAACTTCGAATCAAGCTTTTTCAATTCTAGTTTTGATTTATTTTTAACATAATCAGTTAACATCGAAGCTGAAGCTTGAGATATGACACAACCTTCCCCGTTAAATTTAATTTCCTTAACTATATTTTTATCAAAGATAACCGTCATCTCTATTTTATCGCCACATAAAGGATTATTAGTCAACGTAGAATTATTCGGATGACTAATTTTTCCTTTATTATGAGGATGATGATAATGGTCGAGGATTATGTCCTGATATATGTTCATAAAAATGTTAAATCTTAAATGTTAAAGGTTAAATAAACTATTAAAGATTCAATGTTTAAACTTTAAAAATTAATACGTTTAATATTTATTTAACAATTAAGATTTAATCTTTAATATTTAAGTTTTTAGTATCTTCTTAACTTTCCTCAACCCCTCGACTAATTTCTCAACGTCTTTTTCATCATTATAAATATAAAAACTCGCCCTTACAGTTGCTGGAACGTTTAAACGTGTGTGCAGAGGCATTGCGCAGTGGTGGCCGGCTCGAACACAAATCTTATTATCCGCCAAAATCTGGGCGATATCATGCGGGTGAAACTTATCAAAACTAAAGGAAATGATTCCTCCTTTATCTTCGACATTTTTTGGCCCGTATATTTTGATTGACTGACCAAATGTATCAATTAATCGATTGATTGCAAAATCTGTTATTTTTTTTTCATGTTTTCGAATATTATCCATACCAATTTTGTCCAAAAATTTCACTGCTTCTTTCAAAGCGATTATTTCACCGATTGCTGGCGTACCTGCTTCAAATTTATGAGGCGGGTTTTTATAAGTTGATCTGTCAATATAAACTTCGTCTATCATATCTCCACCATACATAAAAGGGTACATTTCTTTAAGCAGTCTTTCCTTTCCCCAAAGTACTCCAACTCCTGTTGGCCCTAACATTTTATGGGAAGAAAAAACGATAAAATCCGCTCTCAATTCTTGGACATCGACTTTGATATGGGGAATTGCTTGAGCCGCATCAATAATGGTAATAATATTAGGATTAATTTTCTTTGCCATTGAAATGATTTCTTTAATCGGATTAATTGTTCCTAAAACGTTAGAAACATAAGTAAGCGTAAGAATCTTAGTTTTTTTGGTAATTACTTCGTTCCAATTTATATCTATGTAACCTTCATCATTAATATCTACTACCTTAAATATTGCTCCAATTTCACCTGCTAATACTTGCCACGGCACGAAATTAGAATGATGTTCCATAATAGTTGTGACAATTTCGTCCCCAGGTTCAATTATTTTTCTGCCCAAAGAATAGGCAAGTAAATTTAAAGATTCAGTCGCATTTCTGGTAAAAATAATTTCTTCAGATTTGTTTGCATTGATAAATTTAAAAACTACTTCTCTTGTTTCCTCAAATTCCATCGTAGCTTTTTCAGACATTGGATAAATACCCCTAAAAACATTAGCTGAATATTCTTCATAATATTCTCGAATTTTGTCTATGACAATTTGGGGTTTTAACGAAGTCGCCGTTGAATCAAGATAGATCAAATCGGGTTGGTTTTGAAAAATTGGAAACTGTTTTTTTATTAAATTAATATCAATCATATTTTTATGCCAAGCTTTTTCTAACCTCCGAGGTTAGAAACGGTTGGCCATATGGCTTTATTTTATCAATTATTTCTTGAATAAAACCTGAAACATAAAGTTGCTCAGCTGTTTTTTGGTTGAGTCCGCGACTTTTTAAATAAAATAACGACTCTTCATTTATTTTTCCGGTTGTTGATCCGTGGGTACAAAAAACATCATTAGCTAAAATTTCCAAAAATGGTCGCGAATCAACATAAACACCCGAAGATAAGATTAAATTTTTATTTTTTTGATAGGCGTGAGATTTTTGTCCAGTTTTTTCTATTTTTATTAATCCTTGATAAATAAATTTTGATTGATCGTCGAACACTCCTTTAATCAATAAATTTGAAGTTGAACCTGGAGATATATGATATTGGTTAGTTTTTAATTCAAAATTATCTGATTTTTTGCCAACAAATAAACCTAAAATGTCCAAGTTAATTCCACTCGCTTTTATATTAAAGTCAAATTCACCAGAAAGATTATTAAAATATACTAAATAATCTCCAGGTTTATTAAAAGTTAATTTATTTTGTTTAGTTTGGTTGAGATTGATAAATTCCATAATAATTACAAATCACAAATGACAAATAACAATTGAATAACAAATTACAAATTTTAAATGTTTAAAACATTTGTTATT
>JAVHRJ010000387.1:12044-13711 GCA_036171595.1 Bacteroidales bacterium | reverse complement strand
AGCATCTGTAGGAGTAGCAGCAACAGCGTCGGTTGCAACAACTTCAGCTTCTTTAACAACTCTAGTAATTCTAACAGATGCTAATGTTTTATTTGCTGGTTCAACAGCTTTAATATTTTTAATTTTTAAATCGCCTACTTTAATTGATTTACCAATAGTTAATTCTGTAACATCTATAACTACCTCTTCAACAAAATCTTTTAATAATCCTTTTAATGTTACACGATGTGCGTCTTGTGATAATTTACCACCATCTTGAACACCTTTTGCAAAGCCAGTAACTCTAACAGGAACTGATAATGTTATAGGTTTATCGTCAGAAATATTTAAAAAATCGACGTGAAGAATTTTATCGCTAACTGGGTGAAATTGAATATCTTTCATAATAGCTTTGTGTTCTGTGCCATTAATATTCAATTTTGCATAATATACATCTGGTGTATAAACTAATTTGCGAAATTGGCTTTCTTCGGCCGAAAAATGTACGTTTTTTTCTGTTCCATACAATACACATGGAATTGATTGCGATTTACGTAAATCGTTTGATGCTTTTTTTCCTAATTTCTCACGCAATACTGCGTTAATTTCAATTGATTTCATTTTTAAAATGTTTTTGTGTTACTCAATTATTGTCTTTAATTTACCCTAAGACTAAATCCCATACACTAAAAATATAAGGTCTAAAAAAGGGAGTGCAAATATACAAAAATAAAATAAAATAAATAATTTTTAAACAATAAAATTAGAACTTATTGATTCGTAATTATATACCTTATTAATTATATCAGCAAATAAATCGGAAATAGATATTACTTTTATTTTTGGAGATTGTTCTTTAAGTGGAATAGAGTCGCTAACAATTACTTCTGTTATTACAGAATTATTAATTCTTTCGAATGCTTTTCCAGAAAAAACAGGATGTGTTGCAACAACTCTAACACTTTTTGCCCCTTTATTCATCATCATTTCAGATGCTAGGCAAATTGTTCCAGCTGTGTCAATCATATCGTCAACAATTATTACATTCTTATTTTCGACTTCTCCAATAACAGTAATGTGTTCAACAACATTTGCTTTTTTTCGTAATTTATAACAAATTGCCATTTCGGTTCCTAAAAATCTAGAATAAGCATTGGCTCTTTTTGATCCACCCATATCTGGAGCTGCAACAACCATGTCGGTAAGGTTTAAACTTTTAATATAAGGGACGAAAATTGTAGAAGCATAAATATGATCGACGTGCATATTAAAAAATCCTTGAATTTGATCGGCATGCAAATCCATAGTCATTATGCGATCAACACCTGCAGCATAAAACATATCGGCAACTAATTTTGCACCAATAGAAACACGTGGTTTATCTTTTCTATCTTGACGTGCCCACCCAAAATATGGAACAACTGCAATTACTTCGTGTGCTGAGGCTCTTTTTGCTGCATCTGCCATAAGTAAAAGTTCCATTAAATTATCTACTGGTGGAAACGTTGATTGAATTAAAAAAACTTTACAACCTCTAACAGTTTCTTCAAACGATGGTTGAAATTCTCCATCACTAAAAACAGTTACTGTCGATTTTCCTAATTCGGAACCAAATTTTTGTGCAATTTTTTCGGCAATATATTTCGATTCGCGTCCAGCGAAAAATTTTACAGGATATTTAATTATGC
>JAVHRJ010000387.1:0-11944 GCA_036171595.1 Bacteroidales bacterium | reverse complement strand
CGTCCTTGTTTTGTTTTTGATGATGAAATAATATGAGTTGGAAAATCTTCCCAACTATCTTTTAATTCGCTTTTTAATAAATCGATGTGTTTTTGTTCGTTAATTTTTGATTTTTTGTCGCTCTTTGTTGAAACAATAACAAAAGGAATTTCTAACATACCTAAATTGTTAATAAACTGCATATCAATTTTTTGAGGTTCCAATCTCGAATCAACTAAAACAAATAAACAAGCAAGGTTTAATCTTTTTGCAAGATATTCATTTATAAAGCTTTTCCAGTTTTGAATATCAGTTTTAGAGGCCGACGCATAGCCATAACCCGGCAAATCGACTAAATACCAATTACTGTTTATTAAAAAGTGATTTATTAATCGTGTTTTTCCTGGTTTTGCTGCAGTTTTTGCAAGTCCAGTTCGGTTAACTAACATATTAATTAACGACGATTTTCCAACATTTGAACGACCAATAAATGCAAATTCAGGGAAATTTGTATTTGGGCATAATTCGAGCGATGGGCTGCTTTTTGTAAATTCGGCTGATTTTATTACCATAATTATTTTATATAAACTTCTAAAATTTTTGCATTTTTAGTAGGCTGCAATATTAGTTCTTTTAATTCAGCTGGTATTAAAATTGTTTCGCCAGTTTTTAGTGTTTCAATTTTTTCGTTGTAACAAATAGAAACATCACCATCTAAACACATATAAATAACAAATGAATCAATATTGTGATAATCTTTTTGTAAAGGTTTATCTAGTTCAATAATGTTTGTTGTAAAATATTCGCAATTTACAAGGTTTAATGAGTCGTTAAGAATAGGCTTAAATTCTCTGCGAAATTCCTCTTTGCCTTCAAAATTTATTGCATCAAGTGCAAGTTCGGTATGTAATTCGCGTAAGTTACCTTTATCGTCGATTCTATCCCAATCGTAAATTCTATAAGTAACATCTGAAGTTTGTTGAATTTCTGCCAACAATATGCCCGCACCAATAGCATGAACTCTGCCAGCTGGAATAAAAAACACATCGCCCGATTTTACTTTTTCAACATTTAAAATGTTTGTTAAAGTTTTATTTTCGAGATGCGTTAAATAAATTTCTTTGTTTATTGTTTTATTAAAACCAGAAATAAGCTCTGCTCCATTATCGGCCTGAATAACATACCACATTTCGGTTTTGCCAAAAGCAATATGCCTTTCTTTTGCTAATTTATCATCAGGATGCACTTGAATTGAAAGCACATCGTTTGCATCAATAAATTTGATTAATAAAGGAAATTCTAATCCAAATTTTTCGTAAACTTTTTCGCCAACCAAATCGGACATGTAAATTTCTATAATTTCCGCTATTGTATTACCTTCAAGAAATCCATTTGCTATGACTGATTCATCGCCATCGACACCAGAAATTTCCCACGACTCGCCACAATTTGGTAATGTGCCAAAATCTTTATTTAATATGGTTTTTAATTTGTTACCTCCCCAAATTTTGTCTTTATAAATGGGTTTGAATTTTAACGGATACAACATTTTTATTTAGGATTTAGGATTTTTGAATTAGGATTTAAAATTAAACAATTAAAATTAGTTTTAATACTTTATGAAAAATTCCAAAACTGTTTAGCTGTCACCCTGAGGTTCTCGAAGGGTGTTTTTTGCTACACTGCTCTATGTTTCTAGAGCCTCAATATGACCATTTGTAATAATATAATCAACCGAAGATTTAGCAATACTATAATTTTTATTAAACTCTATAAATTTTTGATGTGCAGGATGAATTTTATATATTTCAAAATCTTTTAAGTTTTCAAAATCAATAGTAAGAACAACGTCAAAAGCCCAAGGAACTTCCACTATGTTTATTCCAACTGCTAATTTTTTAATTTCTAAAATTTGAGTTTTTAAATTTTCGAGTTTTTCTTTTAAAATTTCAGTGGCTTTATTACGCTCTGTTTTATTAGTAAACTCTTTAAGTTTGAACATTATTATATGACGTAACATAGTATTATTTAAATTGCGAAAGTAATTTTTTTTAATGTTCTTACCATATTTGTTTATTGTTAATAAAATATAAATGCAAATATGCTCGCAAGATGCGAGCATGTGATGTAAAAATAATTAAAAAATAGTTGTATTAAAAAGAGAAAGAAAGTCCTGCTGACCAAGGATAAACCTCAGGACCTTCGTTGCTCTTGAGAAGAGATGATAAACTATAGTTTGCGAATACAGAAATTCCATTGTAGCCTATTCTGCCAGTTAAGGCATAAGTAATTGGCGACAAATGAAAATCTTCGCGTTGTTTTTCTTTATTTGAATTCCCATTAATGTCAAAAACTTGTTTAGTGTGAGTTCCAATTCTTAAACCTCCAATTATTCCGCCCGATAAATGAACAATATCGTGGTGATTATTTACTGGTAATTGAAATTCGAGTAATAATGGAATTGTTAAGTATGTAACAACCATTTTATTTTTCTGAAATTTTAAAACAGTATCAGTGTAGTATGTTAATTTTGAAGAATCGCCAATTAAACTTATGTTTTTATCGAAGCGATAATTATTGAACTGTAAACCAGCACCAGTTACTAAACCAATATGTTTCTTTACAAGACCAATGTTAAATTCTGCAAAATTTAAGCTAAAGGTCCATGATTTTGCTTGGTTTAAATTTAAAAATTGATCGGAACTATTTAGCGAAAATGAGTTGTTACTATTTAAAAATCCATTTAACCCAATATCTATTCCTGCCCAACTGCCATTAAATTTCTTTCTTTTGCACTTTGTTGAGTCATTAATACTTATTGTATCGCCATTTTTAATTTTTATTACATCATCTTTATCAGAAATAATAATAATGGTACTATTACCAATTTTAAAGGTTGTTGTGTCCTTTTTTTCTTGTGCAAATAGCGTTGTTGAAAAAAGAACTGCTGCTAAAATTACTGTGAGCTTTTTCATATTGTTTTTAATTTAATGTTTTTATAATTAATTTTAGCTTATGACGAATTGTAGTTTTAAAAAGTTACAGCTTTAAAAAAATAATGTAAAAAAGATTGCTTCGTTCCTTGCAATGACGTGAGTAGCTGGGAGCGTAAATGCAGATTGCTTCGTTCCTCGCAATGACATGAAATTGGTTCTTACAATTACTTGGTGGGCTAGGTGAGTTGTACAAATATCTTATTTTGGTAACGAAAACCAAAAAGTTGCTCCTTCGTTAAGTTTCCCTTCTGCCCAAACGCTTCCTCCGTGTTTGTTAATAATTCGCGATACTATTGCAAGCCCAACACCTGTTCCTTCAAAATCTTCTGATTTATGAAGTCGTTGAAATGCTTTAAATAACTTACTCGAATATTCCGAATTAAAACCAACGCCGTTATCTTTTACATAATATATGTTTTTATTTGTTTCTTCCCAACCGCCAATTTCTATAATTTTTTCTTTTTTTGGCTGTGTGTATTTAATTGCATTTGATATTAGGTTTATCCAAACTTGTTTTATAAGCTCTGCATCGGCATTTGATGACGGTAATTTGCCTATTGTTATTTTGTAATCGTTTTTTATTTCTGGTGTTAAACTTTCGTTTATAACAATATTCATAAGAATATTCATGTCAACATTAATTTTTCGCATTTCAGTATATGTAGTTCGCGATAAATATAGTAACGACGAAATTAACGATTCCATATTTTCTGTGTTTTCAGTCATTACCTTTAAAATACGTATGCCTTCGTCATCTATACTTTCGTTGTATTTTTGTTGTAACATTTTTGAAAATCCTTTAATTACTCTTAATGGAGTTTTTAAATCGTGCGAAATAGAATACGAAAATGCTTCTAGTTCATTATTGGCAGCTTGTAATTGCTCAGTTCGTTCATTTACGTGTTTCTCGAGATTTAAGTTTAGATTGTTAATTTCATTTTCAATTTGTTTTTGTTGTGTAATATCGGTTACAGCTCCAATATAACCTAATAATTTTTTGTCTTTAAAATAAGGAATTGCATTTCCTAAAACCCAAACTATGGTATTGTCTTTTCTTAAAAACCGATATTCGGCAATTGAAATATTTTTTGATTTGTTATCTATTAGCCAATTTTCTTGTAATTTTTCTCTATCTTCAGGGTGAACAGCATTTAACCAACCGTTTCCTTTTGCTTCATCTAAAGTTAACCCAGCTAATTCTGTCCATTTTGGATTCACATAATTTGTTGTTCCATCTGGTGTTGTTTGAAAAATTCCAACTTGTGTAACTGTTGTTAAGGTTTTAAATAGTTCCTTACTTTCTATTAATTCTTTCTCGGCTTTTTTTCGTTCGGTTATATCCATAATAGTAACAACTGAGCCTATTATCTTTTCCTTTTCATATTTTGGCATACAAGTAAAAGATGCGTAAAAACCAGTCCCATCTTTTCGCCAAATAAATTCCTCTCCAAAATTTGTTGTTCCGTCTTTTAATGTTTTGTAAATTTGACACTTACTTTCAGGTATTGGAGTGCCATCTTCGTAAGAATGATGCCAAGTAGAATGACTATTTTTACCGATTAATTCTTCAATTTTATAACCTAATATCTCGGCTGCTTTTGGGTTTATAAAGGTGTGATTACCATTAATATCTAATCCAAAAATTCCTTCACCAGCACAATCTAAAATTAATTTTCTTTGATAATTTAAAACTCTTATATCTTCTTCGGCCTTTTTACGTTCGGTTATATCTGTAATTGTTCCGAACATTGTTATAGGATTTCCGTTTTCGTCTAATTTTAATTCTCCTAATCCGTGAACCCACCTAATTTCATTGTCGTTTATACGTTTAATTCGATATTCTTTATTAAAATTATTTTGTTTGCCAATTACTTCGTTTTCTATATAATTTGACATCATTTGTTTGTCCTCTTCAAATATAATATCTATCCAGCTATTTATATTACGAGCGTAATTAATATCTATTCCAAAAATCTCGTCAAGTATATTTGAACTTGTCCAAGTTCCTGTTTTTGTATTCAGCGAATAACTCCCAAGCCGTGCTATTTTTTGCGATTCTGACAGTTGTTTTTCGCTATCAACAAGTTGTTGTTCGGCTTTTTTTCGTTTAGAAATATCGGTTGTAACACCTTGAATACCTACAGGAATATTGTTATTGTCGAACAAAAATTTTGCTCTTATTTCAACATCTATTAACGTACCGTTTTTACAATATTCTTTTACTTCATATACTTTTACTTCATCTGGTTTAATCTTTTTTTCTGATAATTGCTTTATCGATTCGTTAATTTCATTAATTAAAAATTTATAGGTTTCGGGTGTAAAGTATTTATCAAAAGTTAAATCAGACATATCGTCTAATGTGTAGCCTAGTACTTTTTCAAAAGATGGACTTCGGTATGTGAATTTTAATGTTTTAATATCTAAAGTCCAAATAATATCGCTTGAGTTTTCGGCTAGCATTCTAAATTTTTCTTCAGATGTTATTAATTTATTTTCAGTTTCTTTGTGTATAATGTTATTATTAAGAATTTCAATTGCAAATGAAATATCGTTTGATACTTCAATTAATAAATTAATTTCTTGTTGGTCAAAAAAATCTTTTTCGCCAGAGTATAAATTTAATGTGCCTATTGTTTTTTCGAAAACAATTAATGGTAATGCAATCGACGATTTATAACCTAATTTAATAGCTTCGTTAATCCATGGGAGCATTGCTAAATCTTCTTGTATGTTGTTAGAATACGAATAAAATCCTGTTTTAATTGCTTTTGCTGTAGGCCCATTAGAGCGGTTTTCGTTGTTTAAATCAATATCTAAATTTTCTAAATAGTTACCTGCAATGCCAGCAAAACTTATAACTTCAACTTTGTTTGTATTTTGGTTTAGTTCGCCTATCCAAGCCATTTTAAATTTACCAAATTCAATTGCTGTTTTACATGCTTTATTATAAAGTTCGTTAATGTTTTTTACTCTTACTATTGTTTTATTAATACTACTTATTAATGCATATATTCTATTTAGTTTTAATATGCTATTTTCCGAAATTTTTCTATTTGTTATATCACGCTGAAACGAAACAATTACTTTTTCACCTTTAATAGTAAATAATGTAGAAGTTGCTTCAATATTAATTATTTTCCCACTTTTATGAATATGTTCAACTTCGAAAATGTGTTTGCCATTATTTAATATTTCATTTACACGTTGTTCTATTTTTTTAGCCGATTCGGGAATGTTTATTTCTTGTAATGTTATACCCACAATATCTTTTTGAGTATAGCCATGCATTTTTGCAAAAGCATTGTTACATTCTAAAATTTTACCATTTATTGAATGATATATTATTCCTTCCCCTGCTCCTTCAAAAATTGTTTTATATTTTTTTTCGCTTTCTAATAATGCAATAACACTTTGGTAATTTTGTTTTTGTAGTGCATATTGTTGGCGACGCCACAAAAAGAAAAATATAAATGTAAAACTAACAATAATTATTAGTATTGAAAGAATTACTTCCCAACGTCTTTCGTTCATTGACTCAAATGCTTCATTTGTGTTTATTTGTGAAACTAAAAACCAAGGTGTTCCTTTTATTGGAAGCACACATGCAATTACATTTTCTCCGTTATAATTTATTCCATTAACAATTCCTTCATCACCTCTTACTGCCATTACCGAAGGTGAGTTTTTTTTGTTTGTTGAAATTCTGAAATTTAATGCTGAATTATTTTTGAATTTTAAATTGTTTATAAACACTACAGAATCATTTTCGCGGCGAACAATAAATGTTTCACCTGTTTTACTTTCTGTAGGCCAAAATTTAATTAATGGGAATAGATATTTATTCGGATTTATACAAAGTTCAATTGCCGCAATTAAATGTTTTTCGTTATTAAATACGGGGACAACAATTTCTAAATGTATCGAATCGTTAGTGTAATCTTTAGTCATGTCTTTAAAATAAATATTGCCAGAATATTTCACTTTAGAAATATCTTGTTTTTGATCTGATTTATTGCTTTTTTTGTTTTTTGGATAAGTTAATAATTGGTTGCCTACTGAGTCGGTTATTATTATTTTACAATATTCGTTATTTAAAAAAACATAATCGAACATTTTTTCGATATAATCTATTGTTTGTATGTCGTTTGTGTCTGTTAAAAAATTTTGTATAAGACTTTGTATTCTTTTGTTATTGTAAAAAAGTTTGGCATCGTTTATTCTTTCATTACGCCACTGAACAATTTCATTAACTTTTAATTCGGTAATTGCAGTTAGCTGTTTATTAATTTCTTCTTTATGTTTTTTATCGTAAATGTTAAAATAGTAAATGCTAAATATAATTGTTGATACTATTAACAAAACGAAAATAAGAAAGTAGATTAGAGGGAATTTTTGTAAATTGATTTTTTTCATAATATTATAACAATAATCAACATAAAAGTTTAATTTAAAAATGTATTTTCAAATAGTTTCTAATTGCTATATTCATTAACAATACCAAAGTCGTTAATGATTTTCATTAAAATATTAATATCTACAGGTTTAGTTATAAATTCGTCGCAACCAACTTTAAATGCTTTGTCTTTATCGTCGGTCATTGAGTATGCTGAAACAGCAATTATTGGAATGTCGTTTCGTAAGGCTTTAATTGATTGAGTGGCAACGTATCCATCCATTATAGGCATTTTTAAATCCATTAGTATTAAATCTATATCGGAGTGTGATTGAACAAGTTCAATTGCCTCTTTGCCATTTGTTGCTTCATATATTTTTGCTAAAAAATTTTCTTTAATAATATTTTTCATGTATAACATATTAATGTAGTCGTCCTCAACTATAAGAATGTTCGGTTTATTGTTTTTTTGATTATTATTGTAATTTGTTTTAGTTTCAAAGTCTTCAATATTTTTTAATGGAATTGAAAAATAAAAAGTTGAGCCTACATTAATTTCTGATTGTACCCATATTTTACCATTGAGTAATTCTAACATTTTTTTTGATATAGGTAATCCTAAACCGCTTCCTTCAATGGCCCTACGTTTTTCTGTAGTTATTTGTCTGAAATTTTCGAAAATTAATTCATGCGAATCTACATTAATACCATCACCCGTATCTTTTACATAAAAAATAATTTCGTTAGGTAATTTGTTGTATCCAATTTCTATTTTCCCTTTTGATGTAAATTTTATTGCGTTATCGAGCAAATGTTCGAAAACTTTTTGCAGTAAATTAGGGTCGGAGTAAGTTTTAAAACTTATTATTTCTTTTGGTAAAACAGCTTCAAATTCAATTTTTTTATTTTCGCAAAGTTTTTTGTATTTAAATGACATCTCGTAAACTAATATATTAACATCAAACATTTTATTGCGAACATGCATAACTTCTGATGTTAATTGCGACATGTCCATGTAATTTGTTACAGTATTTATTAAACGATTACAACTTTCGTTTAAAATGTTTAAATATTTTTCTTTAGTTGTAGCGTCTAAATTTGGTTTAGTTAATAATCCCCCAAAACCCAAAATTCCATTTATTGGAGTACGAATTTCGTGCGATATGTTATTTAAAAAAGCTGTTTTTAATTTATTGCTTTCTTCGGCTTTTTCTTTGGCTTTTATAAGTGCTAATTCCATTCTTTTTCGCGATGTTATATCTTCTTTAACTGCAATATAATGAGTTATATCTCCTTCTTTATTTTTAATAGACGAAATAGTAGCATACTCCCAATATATTTCACCGTTTTTCTTTTTGTTAATAAATTCACCACGCCATTCTTCACCTGCAGTAATTGATTGCCAAAGTTTTGTGTAAGTTTCTTTTGGCGTTAGCCCTGAATTTAATACTTTAGGGTTTTTTCCAATAAGTTCTTCTTTAGAATATCCTGTAATTTCAAATGCTTTTGAATTGGCATACTCAATTTCTGCATTAAGATTTGTTATTACAATTGATGCAGGACTTTGTTCAACTGCTACCGAAAGTTTTTTTATTAATTCGTCAGATGCTTTTCGTTCGGTAATATCACGTGTAACACCGTGCAAACCAATTAAATTATTGTTGTCGTCAAACCAAGGTGTTATTAAAATATCGCCCCATTTAGTTGTTCCATTTTTACATTTATATTCGAGTTCTAATTTTACAAAATAATTTTCCAATATTTCTTTTCTCTCCGAAAATCGACCTATTTCTTTAAACATTGTTAATTTTGCTTTTGCAGCCGATTCAGGAGTAAAGCGAGTTTCAATGCTTTGGTTTAAATATTCTTCAATAGTATATCCAGTAAAATTTAAAATTGATGGAGTAACATATATACTTTTGCCTGTAAGTTCCATTAACCATATAACATCGGTAGTCTTTTCGGCAATAATTTTATATTTTTCTTCACTTAATTTTAATGCATCTTTTGCAATTTGTTTTTCTTTACGCAATTTTACATTTTCTAATGCTTCTTTTATTGCAAATGGTAACCTTTCAGAGTGTCCTTTTAAAATATAATCGTTTGCACCGGCTTTCATGCAATTAACTGCAGTTGTTTCGTTTACTGAGCCAGTAAGTAAAATAAATGGTATATCGGGACAGGTTTCTTTTGCAATTAATAGGGCTTTCATTCCATCAAATTCGGGCATAGTATAATCCGAAATTATTAGTTCTGGTTTAAATTCAATAATAGCTTTTTTAAATTCATTTTCAGTTTCCACTCTAATTGATGAAAAAATTAATCCGGAGTTTTTTAGTTCAAAAATTGTTAATTCGTTGTCGGCTGGCATGTCTTCAACAAAAAGTATTTTTAATTCTTGGTCCATTTTTTTTGAATTATTTTTTGGTTTTACGATTCCATTTAATAAAAGTTGATAGGTGTTTTTACTCGTTTTCCTATAATTTTTAAAACTCTTTTAAAAAAATAATATTACATAAATAAAAGTTAATTTACAATGTTATTAAACATTATTTCGAAAAAATAATAATGATGAGTTCGCTTCGAAAAGTTGATATTTTGAAAATTTGCCACAGATTTACATTTTTTTAAAATAATATCTGGACTAATCAGAGTAATCTGTGGCATCATTTTTTTTGATATTTATAAAATTATATTTTTAGAGCAGACTCCATGTTTTAAATAAAAATTCAAATATTTTATTTAATTCAAATAATTTATTATTTTTGATGATTAAACTAACGTATATAAAACTCAAAAGTTTATGAAAATGAATTATTTAAAACTGTTATTTTTAAGTAGCATATTGCTTGTAATGTTTTCGTGTAACGAATCAACACCGCCTGCCGAAAATATTTTAGATGACTCAACAGCTACCGATAATACTTCTGAACTGCAAAAATCTACTGTAAAAATTCCTTCGCCAATTGAGTTGTTATCATTTATTTATGATGCAAATGCAAAATTTAATAAAGATAATTTAAATTCTGTTGAAAATCGACAAAAATATGTTACTAATAATAAAAAAGCAATAAATTTAGGCATATATGCAACAGATTTAGGTTATTGCACTGTTTTTAAACAAAACAAAGAAACTTTCTCGTTTTTTTCTGTAACTAAAAAAATGGCCGATGAATTAGGACTTACTGAAGGTTTCGATGAAAAAATTGTTAAGCGTATTGATGAAAATATGAGTAATAGCGATTCACTTTATCAAATTAGTAACGACTCATATAGTACCGCAATTCGTTTTCTTGAACAACAAGGTCAAGGTAATTTATTGCCTTTAATGATTACTGGAGCATGGGTTGAGAGCGTAAATATTGCAGTAAAATCAGTTAATAAATTTGATGCAAATAATGAAATAGTTATAAGAATTGCTGACCAAGGTTTACTACTCGAAAATATTTTAGAAATGTATAAATCTTTAGGTGAAGATACTAAAGAAGCTGATATTTATAACAAATTACTTGATTTACAACAATCTTTTGATAAATTATACGACAATTCCGACCAAATAATTACTAGTAAACAATTTGATGAAATTTCAACAAAAATAAAAGCAATACGCGCTCAACTTATAGCTTAATTATAAAATAATATTGAATTATGAAATCAACAATATATATGAAAAAATCATTAATAACATTAGCAATTTCATTTTTAAATTTGTTAATTTTTATTCAGGTTAATGCTCAATGCGAAAAAAAGAAATTTTGTGAAGATAATTTAGATGATTACGATTATAGAAGTCAATCGTCTTTTGCAAAATTATCGCCTGGTGACACTTCTAGTGTATCGTTAGTTTTATATGGTAATCAGCGTTATCGTATATTCGTTTGTAGCGACCCAAATCTTGGCGATGTGTTATGGAAAGTTGTTAGACCAGAAAGAATAACAAAACGCACAATTGCAAGCATTAAAAAAGATACTGCAGTAGTTTATAAAATAAATGAAAACGGCGATTTTATTACTGACGATCTTGGTAATTTAGTTGTAAAGAGCAAACAGGTTAATATTGATACTCTATGGAATACTCAACGTATTGCAGTTGATAAAGTTGCATACGACAACAAAAAGAATACCGACAAAATGTATTTTGAAGTTACTCCAAAGAAAACTGAAAGATATATTGTTAGAGTTTCTGTTCCTAGTGGCGATCCTAATTATGCTGGATGTGCAAATGTTTATGTTGGTAGAATGCCTATTGAATCTAAAAATTTCTCGAAGAGCGGAAATAAACGAACAGGTCAAACCTATTAGTATTTGTTAAGTGAATAATTAAATATTTTTTAGAGCTTTTAGAAACTGATAATTCGCGTGTTATTGCTGATATAATTATTTGCAAAGTCGGCAAAAACCAAAAATATTTTAAAATACTTTTTGACCTTAGTGTAACTGAGTCGTATTCAATAAGTATGCGTGTAGCAAGGGCATTGCAGTTTTCTGTAGAAAATAATAAAACTTTAATTAGTCGTCCCTTAAAAAGTATCGTATATATTAAATATCAGATAGTTAATTTAAAAATAACACA
>JAVHRJ010000386.1:0-2751 GCA_036171595.1 Bacteroidales bacterium | reverse complement strand
CTCCTGCTGCAGAAGCAAAGAAAAAATAAAAAATTTTAGACCTAAAGCCTTTTGAAATATTTAATTGCAGGTTTGGGTAATATTGGTTCAGAATATTCTGATACAAGACATAACATTGGTTTTATGGTATTAGATGCTTTTGCAAAAGCATCTAATACTGTTTTTGAGAGTAACCGTTTAACTAGCATTTTAAAAATTAAGCATAAAGGACGTACATTTATTCTAATTAAACCAACCACTTTCATGAATTTAAGTGGTAAAGCCGTTAAATATTGGTTAGATAAAGAGAAAATAGAACAAAAAAATTTACTCGTTATTTTAGATGATATTGCCTTACCATTTGGTACAATTAGAATTAAGCCAAATGGAAGTAATGGTGGTCATAATGGATTAAAAAGCATTGACGAAATGATTGGTAATAATAACTATGCACGCATGCGATTTGGCGTTGGCAATAATTTTCCTAAAGGTAAACAAGCCGATTATGTATTAAGTAATTTTGGTATAGACGAACTTAAGCAGTTACCCAACTGTTTAGACAAAATGAAATTAGCTTTATTAAATTTCGGATTAGCTGGCGTACAAGATACAATGAGTAGGTTTAATGGTCAGGTTTCAATTTCCGAAAAATCTTAACAATTTTTCTATAAATTCATTTTATTTTGAATAATGAATTTCGAACAAGGATTTAAGATTGATAAAGTAAATATAAAAAATTAAAAAATATCGAATATCGATTTCTCTTAATTGATTATTCGGAGTTTGGCGTTCACTTTTCGTTATAAACTCAGTTCTTATCTTTATTTTTCTAATTTTTAGAATTCTCCTTAACATTGTTCCGATTTGTGATTTGGGTCAACTAATTCTCTATATTTTTCAACAATCTTATTAAAGTCGTCAAAAGATTCTTTTTTTAAATTTGGATTGCGAAGCAAAGCAGCAGGGTGAAATGTAGGCATTACCAAACGTCCATTCCATTTTATCCAATTACCTCTAACTTTTGTTATTTTTAATTTAGAATCAATTAACCCATTTAAAGCAGTGGCACCTAAAAGTACAATTATTTTTGGATTAATAATTTCAATTTGTTTTAGTAAATACGGCAAACATGTAGCTCTTTCTATTGGAAATGGGGCACGATTTTCGGGAGGACGACATTTAACAATATTGCCAATAAAAACATTTGAGGTTCGCAAAAATCCAAAATCATTTAAAATTTTATCGAGTAATTTACCAGAACGCCCAACAAAAGGACGACCTTGTATATCTTCATCTTTACCAGGACCTTCGCCAATACACATTATTTTTGAATTAAATTTACCTTCACCAAAAACAGCATTTGTTCGATATTTTGATAATTGACATTTTTGACAAACAGATATCTCTTTTCTTAAAAGTTCAAAATCTTTGCTCATTGTTATATTTAATTTTTCGAAAAACTAACTGCAATAACAGCAATTTTTCTTTCACATGCCGCAGCAGGACTGTAAACCGAATTTCTTTGGTCATATAAATTATCACTCACTCCTTTTTCAACTTTTGTTTCACCATAAGCCTCACGCTTAATGTTTAACATTGCTCCATTTAAACTGCTTCCATTTATAAAAGGAACAAATATGCCATTTTTATACTCGTTAAAGAAATTTACTAAACTTTGAATTCTTCGTTTCGAAAGATTTGTATTATAAACATCGCTATTTAAAGGGCTAGCATATCCCTTAATTGTTATTTCAATATTTTGTCCTTTTTGTAATAATTGTTCCATAAGTTGAGTAAATTTTACAAGTTTATCGAAATTTTTCTCTACACTATCAATAAAAAAATTTTCAATTTCAGCTAATGCTTTATTTTTTGCATCGTCTTTTAAATTTTGAGACCATCTATTTTGATATTCATCTCGCATATTTATATATTTTTCGGCTGTAGTTGAATAATTTAAAAATGTTGTAGTATCAAATGTTCTAGGGTTTGGTTCATCGTTATGAAAATACAATGAAATTGGAATTAACTCAACAGTCTTTTTTATAAGTTTGGCTTCAATTTTTTTATCGTTAACACTATCATTTTTTTCTTTGGGTAATGTTATTTGAAATATATCGTTACAACAACCTGCAGTTGAAGCCTTTTTATCTAAAGTTCTATTTGACGAAAAATAAGCATAATCTCTATTATTTGATATGTTATAATATATATCATAGTTGCATGAATTTAATGGATATCCAATATTTTGAGGATATTTTAAATCTTCTATATTGCCCTGTACCGAAAAAATATCTGTATTTCCTAAATTATCAAACCACTCACTAGAATAATAAAGCGTTTGAGTCTTTTCATCAAAAAATGGACAACATTCATCGTCAATGCTATTAATGTTTTTACCAAAATTTTTAGGTTCAGTATAACTTCCAGAGCTATCAATTTTACTATACCATAAATCGAGTTTTCCTACTCCGCCTTCTCTATCTGAAGCAAATAACAAATAACTTGAATTTTGAGTTTTAGCAAAACAAGGGTTAGTTGTTGTAAATATTTTTGAATTAATGAAATCGGGTAGTAGTAATGGTGAAGTCCATTGTTCATTAGCTTTTTCAGATTGATATAGTTGACAATAAAATTTTTCTTTTTTACGATCGCAGGCAGAAAATATTATTTTGTTATTTGTTATAAATGTAAAGCTTGATATGTTTTTATTTGGAATATTTATATTTGTGTCTACCAATATTTTATTAAACGTTAAAGAATCATTTATTT
>JAVHRJ010000385.1:0-2781 GCA_036171595.1 Bacteroidales bacterium | reverse complement strand
AATTTTTTTTCTTTACCAAGTTTCTCAATTTGTAATTGTTTCTTCTCACTATCATATCTGGCACTCATTTCTGCAATTTTCTCATCACTTTCTTTTGTAAATACTGAATCGTGAATTTGTGAATATAATACATGATAATCATAAGCCTCTTTATAATTCCCCAATGCTGACTCACATTGAGCAAGAGATTCATAAGCATAATACATCATTTCCTTAGCTCCAATTTCTTTGGCAATTTTTAAAGAAAGTAATTGTTGTTTTTTTGCCTCATTTATTAAATTAACTCTTTTTGCTATTGGAGTTAAAGGTGATAGACCCTGATCTAAATATAATTCGCCAATATTATTGTATGTACTAGCAATACCATTCTTTGCATCTATTTCTATTTTTATTTTTAAACTTTTTAAATAAAATTCAAGTGCTTTATCGAATTCGCCTTTTATTTTATAAATAATACCAATATTATTAAAAGTTTCAGCTAATCCTTTTTTTTCACCAAGATTCTCTTGAATAATGGTACTTTTAAAATATGATTCTAGAGCTTTGTCATACTCGCCTTTGTAATAATATACTATACCGATATTTACAAACGAAATAGATAACCCTTTTTTATCACCCAATTCTTCATATATTTTATAACTTTTAATATTAAACTCAAGTGATTTATCATAGTTCCCTTTATTTTTATATAATATGCCTATGTTTCCATAAGATGTTGCCATTCCTTTTTTGTCGTTAATAAACTCTCTAATTTTTAAACTTTTAAAATAATAATCAATAGCCAGATCATAGTCGCCCTTGTTTTTGTAAATAATACCTATATTATTATACGAATCTGCCAATCCCCCTTTGTCACCAAGTTCTTCACATATTTTTAAATACTTAAAATAAAATTCAATTGCCTTTTCGAAGTTGCCTTTATAAGTATGAATTATTCCTATATTGTTGTACAATTGTGCCATTCCTTTTTTAAAATTTATATCTATGGCAAGGTTTAATCCAATTGTTCCAAAATACAATGCTGTATTAGGATTTGAAAGTTGAAATGCCTTACATAAATTATCATATGTATTTACACGAGTAGTATCTACTTTTGAAATTTTCAAAACATACAAAAGAGAATCTATTTTTCGATTTTTCTCAACATAATTTGAATTTTGAGCAAATAAAAATATTTTCAAAAATATCATTGCGGTTGTTAAAAATATTATTGTTATATTTTTTTTCATTGTTTATTTTCTCTTTCGTTTCTATCAATTTTAATAAAAACAATTACAATTACACATAACTGTATTCGCGCAGGAACCGTGCAGCCTTTTATGTTAAAATTTTTATCGCACATAGGCGTTTAGCCTTAGCGCTAAACTCGTCAAACTCTTGCTGCATGGGACTTGAGCGATGTTATCGTTTCGTGTGATTATATCATCAATCTTAAAATTCGAGAAACCTTACAAGTGATTTTTCCTTTGTAATTTTTCTATCATTATTATTATCGATTTTTTTTATTTAATCCCTTATTGGAGTCTTTTTTCAAAACTGCTTTTGCGTTTAAAGCAGTTACTACTTTTTTACCTATTTTTGCTTCTAATTCTAGTCTGGCTACTTTGGCGACATTGCCACCTTGTTGAGCAACTTTCTTGCTGTCCTCAAAAGTTTCGGGGTTTACAGCTTGTGAAATATCTTTTGTAGAAGCCTCGGCAAGCATATTTAAAATCAATTCAGTATTGGTCATATTGTCACGCAGGTTTTCCTTTTTCAAACCTTTAAGAATTTTGTATTCTTTTGTGGTTTTATCAGCCCATGCTTTAGTTATTATGTCAGTAAGTGTCGCAAATTGTACACCTTCTTTTAATCCTCTTTTTTTCCATTCATCAGTTAACTCTTTGCGTATTTCAATACTTTTGAGACGCTGATTAATCCAATTTTCAGAATAACCTAATTGTAAATATTGCTCTAATGCCCGGTCAATACTCAATTCAGGGTCTTGCATTTCATCTAATCGTTCGGAAGCAATTTGAGCCAACCATAATTTAAACGGCTCTGCCTTGGGTGATGGTATTGATTGTATAAGCCGGAATAACTGCTCAGTGTCTGCCACATCAGTTTTGTAGAATTTACCATCTGTAGATTTTATTTTCAGTTGTCCGATTTTTTCGGACAACTCGCTTCCTTCCTTTTTCAACTTGGTTTTTAAATCGCTCCAATATTTTCGTGGACGCTCACTATTCGTTAATATTTCTATTACATCAATAATAGAAATATACCATTTCTCATGTTCGCTGTCCCAAATTGTACGTACTTTTTTTTCTTCAAATATTTTTATAGCATCTTGTTGTTTCATCTGATTTGTTTTTTAAAACGATATATCAATATTTAATTCCTTACTGATTGTAATCACAAAATTCATTCGCATTTATTTTTACACTCGAAGTTTTAACAATATTTCAAAGCTGTTGTCCTGATGCTTTTTACTGGTCTACTTTCATTAATTTTAAAAACTTTATAATAATTTTCCAAATATACATTTAAGTGGTGTATTGGCAAAAAAATGAATCTTTTGATTTTGCCATAAGGTTGGTATTCGTTTTTATTTTAGATATGTCTTATCAGTTATTTATTTATAGGAAAGTCCTTTGGTTCTCAGTGTCTCTGAGCATGAACGATAACTGTCCGATCAAAATTAAAAAATAGAAAAGTTCAAAAAGAGCTTTATTTGTAATTGCTAAAACAAATAAATCTTAAGAACTTTTCTATGAAAACAAATTTAGGAAAAAAATCAGA
>JAVHRJ010000384.1:0-2785 GCA_036171595.1 Bacteroidales bacterium | reverse complement strand
TCCATGGCAAAAATCAATTGATGCTGTATTAAATTATAAAAAACATCAATACATTTATTTTTGTGCAAAAGAAGATTTTTCGGGATATCATAACTTTGCTAAAACTGGGGCCGAACATCAAAATAATGCAAAAAAATATCAAAATGCTTTAAATAAAAGACATATTAACAAGTAATAAAGTATAAAGTTGAAAGTATAAAGTTCAGAGAAAAAAACAAAACATTAAAAATATTCTCATAATAAAATTGGGTTTATACGAGAAAAAAATAAAATAAATTATGACAAAAATTAAATTTGGTACCGACGGATGGCGTGCAATTATTGCCAAAGATTTTACAGAAGATAATGTGGCAAAAGTAAGCACTGCAGTTGCTACATGGCTTAATCAGAAATATAAGAATCCTACTGCAGTAATTGGTTACGATTTTCGATTTGGTGGAAAAATGTTTGCACAAACTGTAGCAAAAGTTTTAGCACAATACGAAATAAAAGTTTTAATATCAAATTGTCAGGTTTCTACTCCAGCAGTTTCTTTAGCAGTTGTAAAACAAAATGCACAAATAGGCGTAATGATAACTGCAAGCCATAATCCTCCCGATTATAATGGGTACAAATTAAAAGGTGAACATGGCGGTCCACTTTTAGAAGAAGGCACTAAAGAAATTGAATCAATAATTCCTGAAGAACATGGGCTAGTATTAGATTCGTTAAGATATGAAGATTTTATAAAATCAGGAATAATAAAAGAAATTAATTTAGAGGAATTATACATAAAACATGTTTATGAAAATTTTGATATTGATGCTTTACGTAAATCAAAATTCAAATTTACTTTTGATGCCATGTATGGTGCTGGGCAGAATGTTATGAGAAAACTTTTTCCTGACATTTCGCTTTTACATTGCGATAATAATCCATCATTTTGCGGAATTGCCCCTGAACCTTTGCACAAAAATTTATTAGAGTTCAGTAATTTTATTGCTAAGAGCGGAAACATTGATTGTGGATTAGCTGTTGATGGCGATGCCGACCGTATTGCACTATATGATGGGAAAGGAAATTACATTAATTCGCATTTAATAATATTAATTTTAACATACTACCTAGCAGAATATAAAAAACTAAAAGGTAAAGTTGTAACAGGCTTTTCGAGCACTGTTAAAGTTGAAAAACTTTGCGAAAAATATAACATTCCTGTGCAACGTGTACGTATTGGTTTTAAAGATATTTGTAAAGTAATGCTACACGATGACGTTTTAGTTGGTGGTGAAGAATCGGGTGGAATAACATGTAAAGGACATATTCCCGAACGTGATGGGATTTGGATGGGATTAATTATTTGGCAATTTATGAATGAAACAGGGAAAAACATTACTCAAATAATTGATGAAATTTATGCAATTACTGGTACATTTTTTTATAGCCGTAACGATTTAAAAATCGAAGATAACTTAAAAAACAAAGTTGTACAAGCATGCAAAAACAATGTGTTTAAACAATTTGGAGAATTTATAGTGCAGCGCGTAGAAACTCTTGATGGGTTTAAATATTTTATAAATGATAACGAATGGATTATGATTCGTCCTTCAGGTACAGAGCCACTTTTAAGATTATATGCCGAAACATCTTCGCCTGAACGATTAATTAAATTTCACGAAGAAGTTTTAAAAGCTGTTATGAAAATTTAAATGAATAACACCGAGGCAGAGCCTAGAGGTATCTTAAAAAAGTCGCAACTGATTTCACAAATTTTCACAGATTTTTTTGTGAGTATCTGTGTAATCTGTGGCAAAAACAAGAACCCCGAGGCAGAGCCTCGAGGAATTCTTTAGATCAAAAGTTAAAATACAGATAATTCAAATATTAAAAACAAATTACAATGAAAAACATTATTTTTATTATTGCAATTGCATTAACAGTTAGCTGCAATTACAAAGTAACAGTTCAAAAAAACAATAAAGAAATAAAAGGTAGCGGTAATATTGTTTCAAAAACAATTGAAGTAGGGAGCATTAGCGAGATTGAGAATATAGGTGTTTTAAATATTTTCTTAACAGAGGGAGCTAAGCAAGAAATTAGAATTGAGACTGATGATAACATTATGCAATATGTTAAATATGAAGTAAAAAACAACAAACTCACATTTTCAATAAAAAACGACATAGAAAACTTAAACATTAGTCCAACAAAATCGAATATTTATATTACTTCAAATCAAATATCACTAATTTCAAATGTAGGTGTTGGTGAAATAAATATCGAAAAATATAATATAGTTAACAATTTGCAAATAATTAATTCGGGTGTTGGAAGTATTAATTCAAATAACATTACAGGCAATAATTTAGTTATTAATAATTCTGGCGTAGGTAGTATAAATTTAAAAGGAACATTAGATTCATTAACATTAAACCATTCAGGAGTTGGAAGTATTAACACAGAGGAATTAGCAACAAATACCTTATCGCTTCATAATAGTGGTGTTGGTAATGCTAGCTTATACGCAATAAAAGAAATATCAATTGAAAGTAGTGGTATTGGAACTATTGAATTTAAAGGTAATCCAGTTGTTAAAACATTAGATATTAGTGGAGCTGGAAAAATAAAAAATGTTAAAAATTAACAATATACAAAGAAAACAAAAATATCACCATATTTCATTGCTTGTTATACTAAATAACATTATTCATCCTTTTTATTTTCGTCATTATTTTCTTCGGTATCGTTAACAACTTCGTTTTCTTTTAATGCACGCATACGTTTCAAAAATTTATTTTTAACAGTA
>JAVHRJ010000383.1:0-13863 GCA_036171595.1 Bacteroidales bacterium | reverse complement strand
CGTGAATAGAATCTAAAGTGAAAATAGTTTCAAAAACGTCCCAAGGATTTTCTTCGAGCTGTTTATGACCTAAACTCAAACGGCGATTTTCTTTATCAATTTCTAATACAACAATTTCTATATTTTCACCAATTGAGCAAAATTCTGCAGGGTGTTTAATTTTCTTTGTCCACGATAAGTCTGATATGTGAATTAATCCATCAATACCTTCTTCAAGTTCAACAAAAACTCCAAAATTTGTAAAATTACGAACTACACCAGTGTGCTTGCTCTTAACTTGATATTTTGCGTCAATGTCAGCCCAAGGATCAGCTTTTAATTGCTTAATTCCTAATGACATTTTACGTTCTTCACGATCTAGTGTTAAAATTACAGCTTCTACATCGTCTCCTACTTTTAAGAAATCTTGGGCACTGCGTAAGTGCTGCGACCACGACATCTCTGAAACGTGAATTAATCCTTCTACACCAGCAGCAATTTCTACAAATGCACCGTAATCGGCCATTACAACTACTTTACCTGTAACTTTATCGCCTACTTTTAAATCGGCATTTAAAGCTTCCCATGGATGAGTTGTAAGTTGTTTTAAACCAAGTGCAATTCTTTTTTTGTCATCATCAAAATCTAAAATAACTACATTTATTTTTGAGTCAAGCTGAACAATTTCTTCAGGATGTGAAATTCTTCCCCAACTTAGGTCGGTAATATGAATTAAACCATCAACGCCACCTAAATCAATGAATACACCGTATGAAGTAATATTTTTAACTGTTCCTTCTAATACTTGACCTTTTTCTAATTTAGAAATTATATCTTTCTTTTGTTGTTCTAATTCTTCTTCAATTAAAGCTTTGTGCGAAACAACAACATTTTTAAATTCTTGATTTATTTTAACGACTTTAAATTCCATTGTTTTACCAACAAAAACATCATAGTCGCGGATAGGTTTAACATCAATTTGTGAACCAGGTAAAAATGCTTCGATACCAAAAACATCTACTATCATTCCGCCTTTTGTTCTACATTTTACAAAACCTTTTATAATTTCAGAATCTTCAAGGGCTTTATTTACTCTATCCCATGATTTTACTGAACGAGCTTTTTTGTGTGAAAGTAATAATTGACCACTAGGATCTTCTTGACTTTCAACTAAAACTTCAACTTTTTCACCTATTTTTAAATCAGGGTTGTATCTAAATTCGTTTAAGCTAATAACGCCTTCCGATTTGTACCCTATGTTTACTACAACTTCGCGTTTATTCATTGCAACAACAGTTCCTTCAAGAACTTCGTTCTCCGAAATTGTTGAAAGTGTATCGCCATATAAACTTTCGAGTTTTTCACGTTCTTCTTTTGAGTACGTGTCGTCTTTTTTTCCTGTTGCGTTCCAATTGAAATTTAATAAATCTTCATGTTTCTTTTCGAGCTTTATAGGCTCTTCTTCAACATCATCGATTAATACTTCGTCAGCTTCTTTAGCCAACGCAAGATTTTTTACAATTTCTTCTTCGTTTTCGTCAACCAAAAGGTTTGCAATTTTTTTTGCCATTTAATTGAAAATTAAGTTAGTTAATAAATTAGACAATATTTATAGACTCATTAAGAGTTCGCAAAATTAACAATTTTTTACAAAAAATAGTATAAGTAAGTTAAAATTATTAAATTATTTGTAATTTTTTGAGGTAACTAACTAATTTATCTTTAGATTAGTTAGTATGAATTTATATTTTTTATTAACAACGTCTACAATTATGTATAAATATTCATTAATAAAATTATATTACTTTTGGCGATATTATTAAAATTAAATTTAATGAAAATACTGCTATTTATTTCATTAGCTATTTTGATTTTTCAAAATGTTAATTCCCAAACCGCAACATTAAAAGGAAAAATAATTGATACAAAATCTAAAAGCACTATCCCAGGTGTAAATATTTTACTTGAAGATAATTCTGGAGGCACTTCTGACATTAATGGCAATTATTCTATTGTTGTGAAATCGGGTAAACATCAAGTTGCATATAACTTTATTGGATATAAAACTGAAATTAGATCTGTAGAACTTAAACCAGATGAAACAATTTCTGTAAATGTTTCTTTAAACGAAGAAGTTGAAGTTATTAATGAAATTGTTGTTAGTGCTGGAAAATTTGAACAAAAAATTTCTGATGTTACTGTATCAATGGAAATTATTAAACCTACAATGATTGAAAACAATAACACAGTTAGTGCCGAAATTGCTGTTAATCAAGTTCCTGGAGTAGATGTAGTTGACGATCAGCCCAGTATCCGAGGAGGAAGTGGTTATAGCTATGGAGCTGGAAGCAGAGTAATGATGTTAGTTGACGATTTACCAATTTTATCGGCAGATGTTGGTGATGTAAAATGGAATTTTATACCATTAGAAAATATTTCGCAAATTGAAATAATTAAAGGTGCTTCATCGGCTCTTTTTGGGTCATCTGCATTGAATGGCGTAATTAATATGCGAACTGCATATCCTAAAGATGAACCCGAAACTAAAGTAACAATTTTTAATGGAATGTACATGAACCCAAAACGTAAAGAACTTATTTGGTGGGGAAATAATCAACCATTGTTTGAGGGTGCAAATTTTTTACATAGTCAAAAAATAAAAAATTTAGATTTAGTAATTGGTGGAAATGCTTTTAGCGATGACGGGTATCGTCAGTTCGAAACCGAAGAACGAATTAGAGGTAACTTTAATTTACGTTATCGCGATGCAAAAGTTGAAGGATTAAGTTATGGGCTAAATGGAAACTATATGAGCATGGATAAAACCGAGTTTTTTCTATGGCTTAATGCTGATTCTGGAGCGTATAAACAAGATAAAGATATTGCATCGCATAGTATTGGCTCAAGGTTTAATTTAGATCCTTTTGTAGTTTATTTTGATAAAAATGGTAATCGTCATAGTTTAAAAGGCCGATATTTTAGAACAACAAATGCATTACCAGCCGAACCTGAGAAAAATAGTAATGCCGATATGTTTTATCTCGAATATCAATATCAAAAGCAACTTAAAAATAATTTAAACTGGACTATTGGTGCCGTTGGAATGTATTCCGATATTGTTGCCCAATTATTTGGCTCACATAATACTTCAAATGCATCGGTATTTACTCAATTCGATAAAAAAATTGGACTTTTAAATCTCTCTGGTGGTTTAAGAGCCGAATATTTTAGAATTGATAAAGAAGAAACTCATACTGTTGTTGGAACAGACACTATAAAAGAAATTCCAGTTCAGCCAGTTTTCCGACTTGGTGCTAGTTACCAGTTAATAGAGCATACATTTTTAAGGGCTTCGTTTGGACAAGGTTATAGATTTCCAACTGTAGCCGAAAAATACACATCTACTAGCGTTAGTTTATTAAATATTTTTCCAAATCCAGATTTAAAATCTGAAACTGGTTGGAGTGCTGAACTTGGTTTAAAACAAGGACTTAAAGTTAGCAAATGGAGTGGATATATTGATATAGCAGGCTTTTGGACAGAGTATCACGAAATGATGGAATTTACTTTTGGTTTATATAATCCCGAAACATATAAACCTTTAAATATGAAAGATTCTACAGACCTAGCATATTTTTCTGCAAATGGTTACAAATGCTTAGGATTTCAATCAATTAATGTTGGTAATGCTAGAATAACTGGGGTAGATATTACTATAACTGGACGAGGTAAGTTATTTGGTATTCCAACAACATTACTTGCAGGATATACGTTTACTAATCCAATTGATTTAAATGTTGAAGTAAATGATTCAACAAAATCATCACATTCAAATATTTTGAAATATAGGAATTATCATACAGTTAAAGCTGATTTAGAATTAAATTATAAAAAAATGTCAACTGGAGTTTCTATGCTGTATTATAGTAATATGGTTAATGTAGATAAAGCATTTGAAGATTTATTTGGTAATGGGACTTATGAATTACTGCCTGGTTTAAAAGATTATCGCGAAAAACATAATAAGGGAAGTTTGGTTTTTGATTATAGAATTGCAATTTCTTTAACTCCTCAATCAAAAATTTCTTTAGTAATTAGAAATGTAACAAATCAAGAATATATGGGACGCCCAGGCGATATGCGACCACCTCGAAGTATTTCATTGCAATATGTTTTACATATCTAAAGTATAATTTTTATTAATATTGTTTGTTAATAATATTGTTGTTTTTAATGATTTTATTCAGAAAAACGACAATAAATGTTTTTATATTTACAAATTATTTTAAAGAAGAGAAAAGTGAAGAAGAAAAGTCCATTAATACTTATTTCAAATGACGATGGAGTTAATGCTAAAGGAATTCATTCATTAATTGAAATTTTAAAGCCGTTTGGCGAAATTGTTGTTGTTGCACCCGAAAAAGGGGAATCAGGAAAATCTCATGCAATAACTATAAATTTACCGGTACGTGTTACAAAAATATCCGAAATTGATAATGTAACTATATATAGTTGTACAGGAACTCCAGTTGATGCTGTAAAATTAGCAATAAATAAATTATTACCCCGTAAACCCGATTTTTTAGTTTCAGGTATTAATCATGGAAGTAATGCCTCAATTAGTGTAATATATTCGGGAACTATGGGAGCAGCTATTGAAGGTTGTTTAAACGGCATTCCTTCAATTGGTTTTTCTGTATTAGACCATTCTGATGATGCCGATTTTAGTATTGCTAAAGCGTATGTTGGTTCTATTTTTCAAAATGTTATGGAAAATGATTTACCTATTGGAACATGTTTAAATGTTAACTTTCCATTATGCCCAGTTAATAAAATAAAAGGCGTTAGAATTTGTCGCCAAACACAAGGTGTTTGGAAAGAAGAATATGAGAAAAGAATTGATCCTCATAATGGTGAATATTATTGGCTTACTGGCGATTTTCATAATTTCGAACCCGATTCAAAAGATACCGACGAATGGGCTTTAGCTAATAATTATATTGCAATTGTTCCTATTCAAGTTGATTTAACTTCGTACGAAGGAATAAAAAAATTAAGAGATTGGACTTATGAAGTCAAAATATAAATATAATAAGCTATTTATAGGATTGATTTTAGGTTTAATAATACCTATTATTACATTATTAATATTTACATTTATTAAAAGTGAATCGGTAAATGTTATTCATTATTTGAAATTTGTTATGCGCATGAGCCTTATGTCTAATGTGTTAAGTTTATGTGCGATACCAAATTTAGCGATTTTTTATTTTTTTATTAATAAAGAATATTATTATAGTGGTAGGGGAGTAATATTGGCTACCATAATTTGGGGTGCATTAGTTCTAATTACTCGATTTATTTCATAATTAAATGAAGTATTATGTTATTTCTGGTGAGGCATCGGGCGATTTACATGCTTCAAACCTAATAGATTGGATAAGAAAATACGACTCTTATGCTAATTTTAGAGGTTGGGGTGGTAATTTAATGATTTCAAAAAATGTTGAAGTTGTTAAACACATTAGCGAATTAGCCTTTTTCGGAATAACAGAGGTAGTTGCAAACCTAAAAACTATTTCAAATAATTTTAAATTTTGCAAAAAAGATATTGTTTCTTTTTCTCCAGATGTTTTAATTTTAGTTGATTATCCAGGTTTTAATTTACGAATAGCAAAATTTGCAAAATTAAAAGGGATAAAAGTTTTTTATTATATTTCTCCAACAATTTGGGCATGGCATCAATCGCGTATTAATATTATAAAAAAGTACATCGATAAAATGTTTGTTATACTTCCTTTTGAAAAAGATTTTTATAAAAAATTTAATGTTGATGTTGAGTTTGAAGGACACCCATTACTTGATGCTATTGAAAACGAAAATAATAATTTTCTTTCGTTTAATGATTTTTGTGATAAATATAACATATTGCACAAACCAATTATTGCCCTATTGCCTGGAAGTAGAAAAAATGAAATTAAGAAAAAACTTCCACTCATGTTAAAATTAATACCAAAATTCAAAGAATATCAATTTGTAATTGCTGGTGCTCCTTCTATCCCTATCGATTTTTATAACGAAATAATTAATTTAATTGATATTAAAGTTGTTTTTGGAAATACATATCAGTTATTAAAAATTGCTAAAAGTGCTGTTGTTACTTCTGGAACTGCAACTTTAGAAACGGCTTTGCTTAACGTTCCTCAGGTAGTTTGTTATAAAACTTCTGGCATTACTTATCTAATTGCTAAACTTTTTGTAAAAGTTGAATTTATTTCGTTGGTTAACATTATATTAAATAAAGAATCTATTACTGAATTAATTCAAAATAAATTAACAATTAGTAATTTAATTGCTGAATTAACTATGATAAATAATGGCGATAAACGAGAGCAAATATTAAATGATTACAAATTATTAAATAAATTAATTGGTAATGTTGGTGCTTCGCAGCGTATTGCAAAACAAATGGTCGATTTGTTAAACAAAAATTAAATGAAATTATTTTTAATATTTACTTTTTTCTTTATTTTTATTAATGTTTTTGGTCAACGATTAAAAATTAAAATTTTTAGTGACATTAATGTTAAATCTTTTGTTTTTGCTTCAAATTCTGGTAAATATAATGTTTATAGCGATACAGTTTTAATTATAACATTAAACAAAGATGAAGCATTAAACATTATGCAAAAAAATGATTCTATTGAAATTAAAACATTAAGTAAGAATTTAGGAATTTTTAAATCTATTAAAATTATTGGTGGCGAAAACTTTAATTATGCAAAAATAAAATGCGTTAATCCGAGCTTGCCATTAAGGTATTATGATGATGATTTACTAATAAGCACAATAAGTAATAATTTAATTATTATAAATGATGCTGAAATTGATAGTTATGTTGCAGGTGTTGTAGAGTGCGAAGGTGGCCCAAAAGCAAATATTGAATTTTATAAAACTCAAGCAATTATTTGCAGAACTTATGCTCTTGAAAATTTATCGCGACATATTTTTGAAGGATACTATTTATGCGATGGGGTACACTGTCAATCATATAAAGGTAAAAGTATTGCAAATAATGAAATTTCAAAAGCTGCATATTTAACAACTGGGTTAGTAATTGTTGACAGTACATTAAAATTAATTACCGCTGCATTTCATTCTAATTGTGGTGGAGAAACAGTTGCTTCTGAAGATGTTTGGTTAACTAACAAATCTTATTTACGACCTGTAAAAGATGATTTTTGTTTAAAAAGCAGAAATGCCAAATGGGAAAAACTGATACCATTTGTTAAATGGCAACAATATTTACAATCAAATGGGTTTAAATTGAATAATATAAACGATTCAAGTATTTATTTGTTTACTCAACAAAATAGAAAAATTTACTATAAAATTAATAACGATAGTATTTTATTACGTAAAATTAGGTTAGATCTTAATTTAAAGTCTACTTTTTTTGATGTAACATTTTTAAATAATAATATTGTGTTAAAAGGTAGAGGATATGGACACGCAGTAGGGTTGTGCCAAGAAGGTGCAATGGTAATGGCAAAACTTAATTATTCATATAATGATATTATTAAGTTTTATTATAAAAACACTTTTGTGGTTAATTTAAGAACACTAGAGCAATTTAAATTAGAATAATTATTTAATAATGAATTTTTTAGTGTACTTTACTGTTTTGTTAGAAATATTAACAATATACATTCCAGAGTAAAGTTGGATAGGAATTTCTAAATTTCTAAAATTATTAGTTTCGCACTGAATTTCTTTAATGCAAGTGCCTGTTATATTATAAATACTAAAAGTAAATATTTGATTTTGTAAGGTGCTATTTTCTATTACAAATTTATTGTTAAAGTTATCATAAAATACATTAACAGGTTCGTTTTGTTGCACATTGTTATAATAAAATGATTTTAAAGAATCGGTAGGTATGCTTTGTGATATTACTACAAAAGAAAAACACAAAAACAAAACTAGAGTATAAATTGTTTTCATAATCATTTTTTAGTTTTATACGGTAGTTTAATATTTAAGTTATATTTATAAAATAATTTATTTTGACAACAAGTTTGCCAAAATACCTTTTTTATAATATTTTGAAATGTTTTCTGATGGCAAAATATTAAAATTATTTATAACATTTGTTTTTTTTACAACTGCTTCAGTAGCATCAAATAAATTTTCGGGAGTATAAATAAGCCAATTTAAATTTTCAAAAATTATAAGTGTTGCAATTCTTTTTCCAGTTTTTGAATCAATCAAAATTATACTACCATCTTCTAATGAGCAAAATAACAAATTGTACTTGTGTGAATATGAGATTTTTATAATTTTAGAACCAATATTATTATATTCCCATAACTTATTCCCATTATTTAATGAATATGCAATGCATTTTGTTTTATTTAAATTATATGAAGCATAAATTATCGAATCATTTTCATTAACATCAATATCTGTAGCGTCATTTTTTTCATGAATTAAATATTTCCAATTTTTATTTAAAAGGTGTATTCCTTCACCTTTTACATTTGCTATTACTGTTTGATTAATTGGAATATAATAAGCATTTAATACTTCATTATTAAATTGATAATTTTTTAATAATAATAATTTTGCTCCTTCAATTTTCCAAGTTTTTGCAGTGGCATCAGTTGAACATGTTATTAATGATTTGTTATCGGTAGATATATTTATATCTAAAATATCGTAATCGTGCAATTTAAATTGACTTATTTCTTTGGCATTTTCGTTTTGGTAAAATTTTAAAATCCCAGAGTTTAAACCCGAAATGCTATAATTTAAAGTACTCGAAAGAGAAGTGGAATATTCGCTGTTATTTGTTACAATATTTTTAATATTGCTTGTATTTGTTTCAATAAATGTAAGGAATGAGCTTCCTACATCAATTTTATCGCTATAGTCGTAAGATAAAATAATTTGATCATTTGATACTAAAAGTCGTTTATCATCATTTGAAAATGCCATGCTTAAAATTTTTGTTGATTGTGTGGTGGTATATTTTAATGGAGTTGAAGTTGTTAAATTAAATCCTCGTATTGCACCATTTCCAAAACCTATTGCCAAATAATTTGATGATTTTGAAAATGCAAATGAAGTTAAATTGCTTTGATTTTGTAAAAAATCGCCTAAATTATCACCTGTTCTCGCATCTAAATCGTAAATAACATAAGAGCCAAAGTTGTTGCAAATATTTAATTCTGTACTCTCTTTATTAAATTCACCGTAAATAATTTTACCGTTTTTTATTGTAAAATCGAACAATTTTTCGCCAGTAATTCGCCATATATTAATTTTATTTGTTTTTTGACTAGCAACTGCTATCATTTTTTTATTTGGCGACATAAATATAAAGCCTGGGGTTAAATTGTTATTTTTAAATGAAATTTCTTCTATAAATTCTTTAGAGTTCCAAACCCTTACCATTCCATTATTTGCAGACGTTACAAATTTTTCACTATCATTGCTAAAACAAATATCATTAATATCTTCATTATAATTGCTTATTGCAATTGGTTTTTGAAAATTATTTAAGTCAAATAAGTATATTGACCCCGTGTTTTTAGTTTCGTTATCGTTTTTATGTTTTGAGGTTGTAACAATAAATTTTTGATAATCTTTAATGAAACTTAATTTAGTTGCTTTATAATTTATTATTGTGTAAACATTTTCTATTTTACCTGTTGTTATATTTACTAATAAAATTTTACCGTTTTCGGTCCCAACAATTAAATTATTATTTTTATTAAACGATAATGTAGTAATTTTATCATTAATTGGAATTTTAAATTTAATGTTATTTGCTAAAATATTCCAAATAATTAGAGTACTATCGTTTGAACCAGAAGCTATTAAGCTATCATTTGCAGAAAAATCGATACAATTAACTGCTTGTGTGTGTGAAGATAATGTTTTAATTAAAACATTTTGAGTTGTTAGCCATAATTTAATGGTACAATCGTTAGATGCAGTAGCAATTAATTTTTTATTGTGCGAGTATTTTAATGAAGTTAAAGTTGAAGAATGTTTTATTGGAAAAATTATTTCTTCAGTTTGGCAGTTTGCATAAAACGACAGAAATAAAATAAAAATTGTTAAAATTTTATTTGTATACATTTTTTTTAATTTTTATAATTTCAAAATATGTGCCTATTATGCTAAAATTAAGAAAACAGTTGGCTTTTTATTTATATTTGGAATATTATTTTTCCATTCATTAATTTTTTTTGTTTGAATGTATTCATCGTTTTGTGTAATGTTACAAGCAATGCACAATAAAGTTTCGGCATTACAATTTCCAATAATATCATTAAGTATCGAAATATTTCTGTATGGTGCTTCAATAAATATTTGTGTTTGTTTTTCGAGCTTTGAACGTTTTTCAATTTGCTGAATTTTTATTTTTCTTTCAACAGGTTTTATTGGTAAATACCCTAAAAAAGCAAAATTTTGACCGTTTAGTCCCGATGCCATTAGTGCTAAAATTATTGAAGAAGGACCTATTAAAGGTATTACACTAATGTTTTTTGAATGTGCTATTTTAACAACTTGTGAACCTGGGTCTGCAATAGCTGGGCAACCTGCTTCAGATAAAAGCCCTATGTCATTCCCATTTTCTATTGGGTTTAAAAAATCTTCATATTCTTTAATTTCTGAATGTTCATTTAAAATGTAAAATGTAGTTTCATCAATATTAATATTTGGATATATTTTTTTTAAAAATCTTCTTGCAGTTTTTAATTCTTCAACAATAAAAAATTTTAAGTTAGGTATAATATTTTTTATTTGTGAATTATAATTTGTTGGCAAAAATTCTTCTCCAAGTGGAGTTGGTATTAGGTATAATTTCCCTTTCATTTAGCAAAGATATAAAATTACTTAAAGTACAATAAAGTTTAAAGTACTTAAAATATTTAAAATTTATGAAGTGATTAAGTAGTCGCAGAAAATGATAACTTTGTTATTGAAAAAATAAAAATATTTTGAAAATTACTTTTTTAGGAACTGGAACTTCACAAGGCGTACCGGTAATTGCTTGTGATTGTGATGTGTGTAAATCGGTTGATTTGTATGATAAGCGTTTGCGTTCATCAATTATGATTGAAATTAATAATAATAATTTTGTTATAGATACAGGTCCTGATTTTAGACAGCAAATGTTACGCGAAAATGTTAAAAAAGTTGATGCAATTTTATTTACCCATGAACATAAAGATCATATTGCTGGCTTAGATGATATTAGATCTTTTAATTGGATTTATAAAAAACCTATGGATATTTATGCCGAAGAAAGAGTTTTAAAGGTTTTGCAGATAGAATATTCGTATGCTTTTGCAGAAGATAAATATCCCGGAATTCCTGAAATGACTTTACATGCAATTGAAAATAAGTTATTTAATATTAACAATATAGATGTTTTACCAATAAGAGGGTTACATTATAAATTACCAGTTTTTGGATTTAAATTTAATGATTTTGCTTATTTAACAGATGTAAATAGTGTTTCTGATGAAGAAATATTCAAAATTAAAAATATAAAAATTCTTGTTGTTAACGCTTTAAGAAAAAGAAAACATCTTTCGCATTTTAATTTACAAGAAGCATTAGATTTTATCAAAAAAGTAAATCCAGAAAAAGCATATCTTACACATATTAGCCATTATATGGGCTTTCATAGTACTGTAAATAAAGAGCTTCCGCAAAATGTCGAACTTGCATATGATGGATTACAAATATTTTTAAACAATTAAGCAATAGTGTTTTTAGTATTGTTATAATTAAAATGTTTATTTAAAAATCGTAATGAATTTTTAAACATAATGTTATCAATAATTTCAGTTGAGTCTTTGTCATTTAAAAATTGAAATGCATTTCGAATAACATCTAATTTTTTAATTAACATATTTCTTAAATTTTCTAAGTCTTCTGCATAACAATATGCATCAATTGGATTAATTATACCATCGTAATCGGTTCCAATTGTTATCATATCCCAAACGTGCTCTTTGTTCTCGTTGTTACTATTAATAACCACTTCTATAATATGCACAATGTTTTGTAAAACTGGTTCTGCCCATCTGGAACGATAATTCTCTATTTCTGCATCGCTAAATGATTGTTCTTTTATAAAGTCAAGCATTTTTTTTCCACTTAATATTCTTTCATCGAAATTTAAACCAATTAACCCTTCGCTTTGGTGAATAATTAAAATTTCTTCGTCAGAAAGATTTATATCCCATATATTAAAAGGTGATAATGACTTGTCGTATTTGTCGTCCATTATGTTTGGGTTGTCATTATTTTGAATGGAAATGTTTTTATTGCCACTTACAGCACTGTGACTGGAGATAATCGGAATTTTATCACCGTTGTTATTATTGTAATTTTCTACAAAGTTATAGTACCATAACTTTGTTTTAACCGACATGTGTTTGGTATCTATTAAAATTCTTCTGCCATTTGTTTTTGAAAGCAGTTCGTTAATTACTTTTTTTCCGAATTCTGTAATTGGAGTGTTTAATCCTTGTTGTTGATCGAAAATTCTATGGGCTGTACTTGCAAAACTCATATTGTGTCCACATAATTGATTCCAAAAATGGTGTGCAAAAGTTAAAAAGAAAGGGCAATGTTTACTATTTCCTAAGTTTTTTAAAGTTGAGATATTATTTTTCACTTTGTTAAATAAATTTTCAACTTCTTTTATTTTAAATGTTTTGTCACTATTTAATTCGTTTAACATTTCAAATGTTAAGTGTTTGGTATTATATTGCCCAATTCCAAGTGAGTGACCACCTTCTACAGTTAATACAATTGCAATATTGTTGTCGGCCTCTGAGTTGTAGTTAAACTCATCATCTATTTTAAGCAAGTTTTTAAGTTCAGTATAGTCGCTAACAATGTTCAAATTAAAAAATTTTGATTTTATTAATGGGCTTTGAATCTTTGTTCCATTTACCAGATAATTATATTCTCCCATTAAATCATCAAAATATTCGTGTTCGAAGGAGCGAATTTTATTAAATTTTTTAAATTTCATTCCTGAAATATATTTTGATGTAACTTTTTCTAAGAAGTCAAGCAGTGTTCCACTTCTACTATAGTTTTCTATAATATTTTTAATAGAAAAATTTATAATTTCATTTTCTAATGGTTTTTCGGGAATTAAATCAATTTCATTGCCAAGATTGCTTATAAAACCTTGCTCAATTGGATAAAGTGCAACAAAAACTAACCTAACTCTACTTTTTGCTAAAGCAGCAAATTCAGCTTCGGAGTAATTAGGTTGTTTGTTGTCTCGTTTTTTGTTGCTTGTTTCATCATTGTACCAAATACTTTTTTCGCCATTATATAAGCGTAAAGTGGGATGGCAATGTAAATCGGAAATTGCAGTTTTCATAGATCGTATAAATAGTTAGTTTAACAAAAATAATTATTTATACAAACAAAAGTCTTTTTTATTTAATATCCTAAATTTTTTAGCATTGAAATCGCACTTTGTTCTTTTGCAAATAATTTAGTTTGATATTCTCCATTTTCGTCTATTGTTATTATAATATGTTTAGGAGCAGGAATTAAACAATGTTGAATTCCTCCAAATCCACCTAAGGCTTCTTGGTAAGCACCAGTATGAAAAAATCCGATATATAGTGGTTTTTCTTTATCGTGTTTAGGTAAAAATATTGCGTTAACGTGAGCTTCTTCACTGTAATAATCTTGACTATCGCAAGTTAAGCCTCCTAAAAATACTCTTTCGTATGCGTCGTCCCAATTGAAAAATGCTAATAGTATAAAACGCTGGTTCAAAGCCCAAATATCGGCCAAAGTAGTCATAAAGGAACTGTCAATAATATCCAA
>JAVHRJ010000382.1:0-13883 GCA_036171595.1 Bacteroidales bacterium | reverse complement strand
TATCTTTGTGAAAATCTTTTAAACTTATGATTGAATTTGACAAATTCGTTCTCGATAATGGCTTGCAAGTTATTGTACATAAAGATATTACAACACCTTTAGTAGCAGTAAATATTTTATACAAAGTTGGTGCACGAAACGAAAATCCCGATAGAACTGGTTTTGCACATTTGTTCGAACATCTAATGTTTGGTGGTTCTGTAAATATTCCAAGTTACGACGAGCCATTACAACTGGTTGGTGGTGAAAATAATGCTTTTACTACAAACGATCTAACTAATTATCATTTAACACTTCCAGCAAATAATATAGAAACTGCATTTTGGCTCGAAAGCGACCGAATGTTAAGTTTAGCTTTTACCGAAAAAAGTTTAGATGTTCAGCGAAATGTTGTAACCGAAGAATTTCGTCAGCGTTATTTTAATCAACCTTATGGCGACGTATGGTTATATTTGCGACCATTGGCTTATAAAGTTCACCCTTACCAATGGGCAACAATAGGCAAAAGTATTGAACATATTACTGGTGCATCGATGCAAGAAGTAAAAGATTTTTTTTATTCATATTATGCACCTAATAATGCAATAATGGTTGTTGCAGGTAATGTTGAAACTGAAGATGTGAAATTACTTGCAAATAAATGGTTTGGTAGTATTCCAAAAAGAAATATTTCGAAAAACATTATTCCACAAGAACCCGAACAAAAAGAAACCCGAAGGTTCGTAATTGAACGCGATGTTCCAATGGATGCTATTTATATGGCTTTTAAAATGCCCGAGAAATTGCATGAAGATTATAAAGTTTTAGATATTATTTCTGATTTGTTAGGAAATGGAAAATCGTCGCGGTTGTTTCAAAAACTTGTAATGCAAACAAAATTATTTGCCGATATAGAATGTTATATTTCGGGAAGTATTGATGCCGGATTAATAATTATTGAAGGTCGTTTAAATAATAACGCAAGTTTTGATGATGCCGAAAAAGTAATTCTTGATACTATTAATGAACTATTAGTAAATTTAACCGAAACAGAGCTTAAAAAGGTTATAAATAAAGCTGAGGCAACGTTAATTTTTAGTTATATCGATATTTTAAATAAAGCTACTAGCCTTGCTTTTTACGAAATGCTTGGAGATGCAAATTTAATTAATACAGAAATAGAATTTTATCAGAAAGTTACTGTTGGCGAAATAAAAAATGCAATAATAAAATATTTTAAAATTGAGCAAGCTAGCATTTTGCATTATAAATCAATAAAAAATTAACAAAGTGAAAACGATAAACAGAAAAATAGTGCCCGATTTTAAATTGATTGAAAATATTAATATTTCAAAACCAATAATTTCTACTATTTGTAACAATATTCCATTATATATTTTAAATGCCGGAACTGAAGATGTAATTAGATTAGAAGTAGTATTTAATGCTGGTTCAAAATATTCTGATAATGCATTAATTTCTTCTATTACAAACTCAATGCTATTAGAAGGAACAAAAACACTCTCGTCAAAAGAATTATCAGAGAAAATAGACTTTTATGGAGCTTATGTTATGCTTAATGCCGATCGCGATTTTGCTCAAGCAACACTTTATTCGCTCGGAAAACATTTTGCAAAAACATTAGAATTGTTCGTCGATTTAATAAATAATCCTTCGTTTTCACCATACGAATTAAAAATTTTACTCGATAATAAACAGCAAAAATTTAAAATCGATGAACAAAAAGTTAAAACCCTTTCGGCTAAAAAATTTAACGAAGTTGTGTTTGGTACCGAACATTTTTATGGTAGAAATATTCAATTATCTCATTTTAACTTAATTACCGTTCAGCAACTAATTCACTTTCATAAACGTCTATACAATAAAAATAATTGCAAAGTGATAATTTCTGGAAAAATTACGGACGAGATTATAAAAAAATTGCAAAATAATTTTATGATTAACGATTTTAAAAACGGCAGTAATTCTTATGTTTTACAAAAGATTTCACCTTCATCACAAAAAAAACATTTTATAGAAAAAACCGATGCCGTTCAATCGTCAATTAGAATAGGTAAGCCAATGGTTAATAAAAATCACGAAGATTTTATTGGATTACAAATTTTAAATACAATTTTGGGTGGTTATTTTGGCTCTCGATTAATGTCGAATTTACGCGAAGACAAAGGCTATACTTATGGTGTTGGCTCTGTTGTTGCATCATTAGTTGGCGAAGGATTTTTTACTACAGTTTGTGAAGTTGGTTCGCAATATACAAAATTAGCTATTGTTGAAATTTATAAAGAAATTCAACGTTTAATAGATGAGCCAATTAATTTTGATGAATTGGAAAGGGTTAAAAATTATATGTTAGGCGATTTTTTGCGTTCGTTCGATGGTGCTTTTGCACAAGCCGAAGCATTTAGGTCGGTTAACGATTTTAATTTAGACGAAAAATATTTTGAAAAGTATTTGCATGTTGTTAAAACAATATCCCCTATTGAAATTCAAAATCTTGCTGGTAAATATTTTCAACCTGATTCAATGTACGAAATTGTTGCAGGTAAAATGTAGATAAATTAATGTTAAAAAAATCATTTATATTATTTTTTGTTTTTATTCTTTTTAACAAAGTTCATTCTCAGGATACGACTCCTCCCGATACGCCATTATTGGATTCAGTTAGCGTTGCAAATCCCGCAACAGGCTCGGTTTATATAAGTTGGTTCCCATGCGATTCTGCTGATGTTGTAGGTTATGTTATTTATCGACAAGATCCTATAAACACGCTATGGAAAGCAATAGATACAGTTGCAGCACCAGCTACTTTATATCTCGATGTTGTTACAAATCCACAAGTAGCTGCAAATTTTCACCCCGAATTATACAGAATTGCTGCAATTGATGAGGTTGGAAATATTAGTGCTATGACACCAGATAATCAATATCATAACACAATTTACGTTTTTCCATATAAAGATTCTACCAACTGCATAATGTCGGTTCGCTTAGAGTGGAATAAATATTTAAACTGGCCCGAAGGTGTAAGCGAATACAAAGTATATTTTAGTGAAAATTACGGACCTTGGACTTATCTTTCTTCAGTTTTGGGAGGAGAAAGAGTATATTACCATCAAAATTTAAATAACAATTCTTTATATTGTTATTATATAGTAGCAATTAGTAATACTGGCAAAACATCTACATCAAACCAAACATGCAGATCTGTTAATTTTCCTGTTTTTCCAAATTTTATTAATGCCGATTATGCTTCGGTTATTTATGATAGTAGAATTGAAGTTTCGTTTACACTCGATACTACTGCTATAGTTCAAAAAAACTATAAACTTTATAGAGCCGAAACTTTAAATGGAACATATTCTGAAATTGCAACATTCAATAATTATTCTTTATTAAACCTTGTGTATGTCGACAATGTTGACATAACAAATAACTGGTATTATAAATTAGCAGCAATTGACCAATGTGGTAATGTTGTTTTAGAGTCTAATATTGCAAGAAATATTACGGTAAATGTTATTTCGGGCGATGATGTTACAGAATTTATAAGTTGGGACTCCTATTACAATTGGCTTGGCGGAATTCAAAGTTATAATATTTATAGAATTGTTGATGGAGGTGCTCCAATACTTGCAGGTACAACTAATTCTGATACTTCTTTTATTGACGATGTGTCGGATTATGCATTAAATAATACAGGTGTTTCAGGTAAATTTTGTTATTATATTGAAGCTGTCGAAACCGATTTTAATCCACATGGAGTAAAAGGAACAAGTATTTCTAACATAGCTTGCTCAAACCAACCATCAATTGTTTATATACCAAACTCTTTTACTCCTAATGGCGATGTTTTAAATTCTGAATTTTTGCCAATAACTTCGTTTATTAATTACGAAAAATATCAATTTCAAATATTTGATAGATGGGGTAAAAAAATATTCGAAACAAAGAATAAACTTAAAGGTTGGAATGGAACAATTAATGGGCACAAAGTTCCATCTGGAACTTATGTTTATCGATTAGCTTATTTAAACTCTGATAATGAATTACAAGAAAAAACAGGGTTGGTATTGTTGTATTATCCATAACAATATAGCTTTTCATTTTTTACTTTTTAACTAATTAATTATAAATTTAACTTTCATTATCTTTGCAAATGCAAAAAATGAAATTACTTACCGACGAGGAAAAAACTGCTATTGAAATGCAATTCGACACTATATTAAATAGTTGTCCACGTTGTAAAACCAAAGAAGATAAAGCACTAATTCGTAAGGCATTTGATTTAGCAAACGAAGCTCATCAAGGAATGAGGCGTCGTTCAGGCGAACCATATTTTTATCACCCAATTAATGTTGCAATAATTTCGGCAAAAGAAATAGGATTGGGCACAACATCAGTAATTTGTGCTTTATTGCACGATGTTGTTGAAGATACCGATTATACTTTAGAGGATATTAAATTACTTTTTGGCGATAAAGTAGCTCAAATTATAGATGGGTTAACGAAAATTTCAAATGTTTTTGAACAAGGTAGCACTTCACTTCAAGCCGAAAATTTTAGAAAGATGCTATTAACACTTTCCGACGATGTTAGAGTAATTTTAATAAAACTTGCCGATAGATTACACAACATGCGTACTCTAGAATCAATGCCAGAGTACAAACAAATGAAAATTGCAGCCGAAACATTATATTTATATGCCCCTCTAGCTCATCGTTTGGGTTTGTATGCAATAAAAACCGAACTCGAAGATTTGGGATTAAAACATCAACACCCTGTTGTTTTTAGCGAAATTCATAAAAAACTTGTTGAAAGTGAAAAAAATCGTGAAGATTATATTAGTAGATTTAGTGCCCCTATTATTGAAAGGTTAAATAACAATGGCTTAAAATATTTAATTTCTGGACGATCAAAGTCTATTTTTTCTATTTGGAATAAAATGCAAACTAAAGGTGTGCCTTTCGAAGAAGTTTACGATATTTTTGCCATACGTATTATTTTTGAGCCCGATTCGCAACAAACTGAAAAAACTCAATGTTGGAATATTTATTCGCAAGTTACAGATATATATCAACCAAAACCCGATCGTTTACGCGATTGGGTAAGTACTCCCAAAGCTAATGGCTACGAGGCATTACACACAACTGTAATGGGTCCCGATGGTAACTGGGTTGAAGTTCAAATACGGTCAAAACGAATGGACGAAATTGCTGAGCGTGGCTACGCAGCTCATTGGAAATATAAAGGCGAAGGTGGCGACGAAAGTGAACTTGATAAGTGGATTAAAAAAATTCGCGAATTACTCGAAAATCCCGATGCTAATGCTATTGAGTTTATTGATGAATTTAAAATGAATTTATTTTCGTCAGAAGTTTTTGTTTTTACACCAAAAGGAACTTTAAAAAGATTACCAAAAGGTAGTACAACACTCGATTTTGCTTATGAAATTCATACAAAAATTGGCGATAGAGCAATTGGTGCAAAGGTAAATTATAAGCTTGTACCATTAAGTCATGTGCTCACTAGTGGCGACCAGGTTGAAATATTAACTAGCGAAACTAGTCAACCTCAAAAAGAATGGCTAAATTTTGTAACAACAGCTAAAGCAAAATCTAGAATAAAAGAAAAATTTAAAAGCGAAAGAAGAGAAAACATCGAAAAAGGTAAGTTGTTAATCGAACAAAAATTTGCCGAACTCGAAATTCCAATTACCAGCATTTTGTTTAAAAAATTGATGATTGGATACGAAATTTTTTCTAAAGAAGATATTTATTATAAGATTGGCTCTGGCGAAATTGATTTAAAAGATGTTCAAAAAGTAATAAATAAAAAATCGAAAAATAAATTTATTAGATATTGGCGTTTGCAAATAACTAAAACAACCTCTAAATTACCTTTACTTAAGCGTTCTGCCGATGTACCACAACTATCTGAAGCTAAAATTAATCGCAGAGAGACCTTTGTAATTGATGATGTGGCTGAACAAAACAATTACACTTTAGCTAAATGTTGTTCCCCTATTCCTGGCGACGATGTTGTTGGCTATTTGTTAGAAAATCAAAATGTTGATATTCATAAAAAACTTTGCCCAGTAGCTCAAAGAATTATGGCTAATTATGGCGATAAAATTATTACTGTAAAGTGGACAACACACAAAGTTTTATCGTTTTTAGTTCGTATTAAAATTAACGGTATTGATAATATTGGAATTGTACATAATTTAACAAATTTAATTTCTAAAGAACTCGATGTTAATATGCGTACAATATATTTTAATGCTAACGATGGAGTTTTTGAAGGTTTTATCGATTTGTATATTCACGATACTTTTGATTTAGATGCATTAATTCGTGATTTAAAAAAGATTAAAGGAATTAATTCTGCAAAAAGAGTTGATCAAACCGAAGATATTGAATAATTTAATTATTAACTTTATGAATTTAATAGTATGGTAATTATAAAAGAATCGGATATTAATATTTATTTAGTTGATGATGACGAATTACTTAATAAAATATTAAGAACTAAATTTGAACAGGCTGGCGGTTATAAAATTTATTCTTTTACTAATGGGGAATCATTTTTAGAGCATTTTATTAAGCGAAAATTTAATAAAAAACAAATTCATATTGTTATACTCGATTATTTATTAAAATCGTCTGATAATTTGCAAACAAAAAACGGATTAGATATTTTAAAAACTATTCGTGAAATAAATCCCGAAGTTGAAGTTATAATGCTTTCCGGTGTAGAAGATGTTGATGTTGCTGCTAATGCTATTAAATGTGGTGCCATATCTTTTGTTAGAAAAAACGAAAATTCATTTTTAAGAATTCAGAATAATGTAAAATTTATTATTAGTGAAAAACGGCTTAAAATCACTAAAAACCAAAGTTTTATAACAAAAATTATATTTTTCTCACTTATTGCGGCTGTAATTTTATTTAGTGTATATTATTATTTAACAGAATGATTTTTATTTCATTTGTTTCAGCATCTAACACAACTTCAATGTGTGCTACATAATACTATAACATAATATACAATGTCACTCTGAGGTTCTCGAAGAGTGACTGGAGAATTGTAAAGTCATGCTTCGAGTGCCTCCTTTATACTTGCAAAATTATTATTTTTACAATTAATTAATATATTTTGATTGAGAGAAAGGAAAAGTAAACCATGGAGCCTATAAGCTTATACTTATATCCTGATTTCGAATTAAATATTTTCTTCAAAAGCCCCTGATTCCGAAACTGCAAAACATTTTATATTTAATTCTTTTGCCTGTTCTGTCCATTGTTTTATTTTTGATTTTGAATTTGATGAATCAATAATAATTTTATTTGGAATAAAAACTTTTAATAAGTCGGAAATATTTACTTTAACGTTTTTCGATAATATTATATATTTTACCGACAGTTTTTTATCAACGTTTTCGGGAACAACAAAATTATCGCGAATTGCAACTATTCTACATCCATAAAAATCGAAAAAATTATTTTTAAAAAATAAATTTTCATTGTTCGTTGTTAGCAAATTTGTAAATAAAAATTGGTTACTTAATTTTGAAAATTCAACAATTCTCTCACCATCAACCCCTAACGATAACCAATTACCTTTAAATGTGTAATTTGTGTTAGTTTGTTGCATATTTATGTCGCTAAAAAGAACATTATTAGTACCATCAATAAAGTTAATTGTTGAATATCCTTTTATGTTATACACAAATATTTTTCTTTGTAATTGCGTATTTATTCTTTGATAAACATTTAACATTAAAATTAATATTACAGATACCAAAAAATACCTCAACCACATAATTTTTTTATTCATAACGAAACGTGTTGCTAAAATTATTGACAAATAAAACAACAAAACTTGCCAAATATTAAAAGAAATATTAGAGGTAATTGCGCCAGGTAAATGCTCAATGTATTTAACAAACCAATTCATAAAATCGACTATATATGATAAAATTTTTGCGAAAAAAGTAGCTCCCCAGCTCCACGATGATATTGCAAATACAAACATTGTTAAATAAATAATAATTGCCGATAATGGAATTACAATTAACCCTGTTAGTAAAAAATAATTTGGGAACTGATGAAAATAATATAAACTTAAAGGTAATGTTGTTATTTGAGCAGCAATGCCAACTGATGTTAGCCCCCATATATAATCTAATATTTTATTTTTTACATAAATATTTTTATAAATTAAAGGTTGAAAAAACACTATGCCCAATACTGCTAAATAAGACAACTGAAAGCCAACATCAAAAAGCATTAAAGGGTTAATAAGCAATAAAATAAACGCCGACGATGCTAATGTATTATAAATATTTGTTTGTCGATTAAGAGCCTTACCAATAACCACAAAACTAAACATTGCAGTAGCACGTAATACCGATGGCGATAATCCAGTTAGTAAGGCATAAAACCACAATAAGGTTAAAATAATTACTGCTTTAAAAATTCGTAAAACACGTTTCTTTTTAAAAAATAACATTATAAATTCTAAAACAACATATACAACTCCCACGTGTAAACCACTTACAGCAAGAATATGCATTGCTCCCGACGACGAATATGCTTTTTTAACTTCTGAATCTAATTCGTTTTTATAACCAAGCGTAATTGCCGATGTTACGGCAAATGTTTCGTTGTTTAACCCATACATTTTTAATACACTTAATAATTTATTTCTTATTTTTTCGGCAAATAAAAGCAAATTATTATCGTGCAATTTGTTAAGTAACTGCCACTTTTGCGATTTTAAATATGCCTGATGTGTAATTAAATGATATGCTAAATATTGTTTATAGTTAAATTCATTGGGATTCCCAGCATTTTCTATTTCTTGTAATACAGGTTCAAATAAAAGATTATCGCCATTTTGTAACGCTAACGACCTTTTGTCTTTCTCAAAGTATAAAACCACCCGTCCATTAGTGCTTACCCACTGTCTATTTACTTTTATTGCTGTAATATCAAGTGTTGCTTTTATCGATTTTTCAGATTGTTTTGGTTGTTCGGATATTGTTCCGCATACAAAACCCGAAGATATAATATTGGTAGATTCTAGTTTTGCAGATTTGTTATATGTTAAATAATATCCACAAAAAAACAAAAGAATATTTAACAATATACCCCAATAAAACGATTTCGAATAACTAGTTCTAAAATATGGAGTGATTTGATATAACAACGTGCTCAACAATAACGAAGTAATAACAACAACAACCCACAAAATAGGAATACTTGAAAACAAATGATAAAATATTATTCCAAATATTAAAGGAATAACTAAGCGAACAAAGGGCGTTTTTGATAAATTAGGTAAAGTTGACTGCATTATTTATGTCAACCAACAAAAACTATTTACAAAAGAACTGAATTACTGTTGTGTCTGCAACGCTATTACTATCTGGAATGTTTTCCCAAACAATAACATCGCCACCGCATCGTCGCTGATATTTTAACGTATCAACAGATTGATTGTTTTTCATTTTCATTTCGTAACAATCTTTACAAACAGGAGTATCTTCTTCGGCAAGTTTTTCGCAACTAATAAAAAAAATACCGGTAACAAATAGAAACCATAAATTGTTTTTCATATTATTATTTGTTTTTGTTTTCTTTTTCTTGAAACGATTTAATCAGTTCTTCGGGCGATTTGCCTAGGTTTTCAATTAATACTTTAGTGTCTTTTACAAGTGGATGCGTTGGATATTTTTCTATAAATCGCAAATAATTTTCTTTTGCTTTTTCAGTATTCATTAACATGTTTTCGTAAACAAAACCTTGCATAAATATACAAATTGGCATTTTTGCAAAAGTTGGATAATCGTTTTCAATTCTTTCGTAAAAAGATAATGATTGCTTTCCTTTATTAAGGGTTTTACTAATTTCTGCAGCTCTAAATAAATATTCTGCAGCCGAAGTGTCATCGGAATACTCGTTAGCAAAATGCGAATACAATAAAATTGTACTATCGGCAATGCTTATATCTAAATTCATTAAACTATCGTTGTACAATATTTTTTCGTTTTGTTGAATTTTTACTAGCAATTTATTCTTTTCTTCAACATTAGTTTTTGAATTGCAAGAATAAAGAATAATTATAAATCCAATAAATAGTAAATTTTTCATAATTGTTTTATCTTTTGCCACAAATTACACAAATTTTCACAAATATTAAACTATCAAAGATAGTTTTTTTGTGAACTAATCAAACCCATTTTATTGCTTGTTATAAACATGTTTGGTGAAAATAATTTAATTTTAATTAGTGAAATTTGTGGCAAATAAATATAGTGTTTATTTTGTTTTAGCAAATTTCATTTTATAACTAACTTTTACATTCCCTGATATAATGTTATTTAGTTTTCTTTTTATTAAAGTTCTACGAATTTGAGAAATACGATCTGGAATTAACATTCCATCTAAATGATCATATTCGTGTTGAAATATACGAGCTTTAATACCTTCAAAAACTTCTTCGTGCTTTACAAAATTTTCGTCAACATATTTAACAGTAATTTTAGGTTTACGGCTCACATCCTCACGAATTCCAGGTAAACTCAAACACCCTTCGTTATAAACCCAAAGATCGCCTTCATGTTTTAAAATGTGTGCATTTATAAAAACCTTTTTAAATCCTTTTAATTCCTTATGGTCGTCGGAAAGCGGTTCGGCATCTATTAAAAACAATCTGATAGATAATCCAACTTGAGGAGCTGCTAAACCAACACCATCTGCTAAATCTAATGTTTCCCACATGTTTGTTATTATCTCTTTTAGATTAGGATACTCGGGTGTAATTTCTTTTGCTACTTCGCGTAATACTGCGTTTCCGTAGCCATAAATTGGCAATATCATTTTTTCTTAAAATTTAAATATTCTAAATAATTTTGTAATAAAATTGTGGCACTAATTGAGTCAATTAATCCCTTATTTTGACGAGTCTTTTTACTTGCACCACTATCTATCATTGATTGAAAGGCAAGCTTTGAAGTATATCGCTCATCGTACATTTCTATAGGCAAATTTGGAAAAACTAATTTTAGCTTTTTTACAAAAGGGGTTATAAATCGCATTGATTCTGATTCTGTGTTATTAAGCTTTTTGGCTAATCCCACAACCATTAATTCAACATTTTCTTTTGTTGTGTAATTTGTTAAATATTCAAAAATATCTTTCGAGGCAACAGTAGTTAAATTTGTAGCTATCATTTTAAGTGTATCGGTAACTGCCAATCCAACTCGCTTTTGACCATAATCTATTGCTAAAATTCTACCCACTTTAATTATTTTATACAAATTTAATTATTATTTTTTTAATGCTATTCTAAAAGTTGTTCCTGCATTTATTTCCGACGATTTTACAAATATTTTTCCTCCATGATATACCTCTATTATTCTTTTTGATAAACTTAAACCTAATCCCCACCCACGCTTTTTAGTAGTAAAACCTGGTTGAAAAACAGTTTTATATTTCGATTTAGCAATACCTCGTCCAGTATCATTAATATCTATAAAAAGAATTTGCATTTGGTCGAAAAGTAAAATTTCAATTTTTCCTGAACCACCCATTGCATCAATTGCATTTTTACATAAATTTTCGATTACCCATTCAAAAAGTGCAGGATTAAGCGGAACAATTAGTTCATTATATTCAGAGAAGTTATTAGAAAATACAACTTTTGACGAGGTTCGTGTTTGCATATAACTAATAACATTATTCAAAACATCAACAATATTAGTTGGAACTAATGGCGTTTCGGAACCTATTTTCGAAAATCGTTCGGTAACAATTTCTAATCGCTTAATGTCTTTTGTTACTTCAATTAATATTTCGTTATCAACTTTTTGTAATGTAAGTAATTCTATCCAAGCCATTAGCGACGATATTGGCGTTCCAAGTTGATGTGCGGTTTCTTTTGCCATACCAACCCAAACCTGATTTTGTTCAGCACGCCGCGATGAACTAAATGCAAAATACGCAACTAAAATAAAAATAAAAATTACAGCTAATTGAATATATGGATAATATATTAATTGAGTTAAAATTGTTGAGTCTTCGTAATACACAAACTGAGTTAATTTTTCCGATATTGAAATTTCAATTGGCTTACAATGTATTTTCATATAACTCAACCTTTTTTTAAGATAAGTTACATCGTTTAATTTAAGCGAATCGAGATTTCGAGTAAAAAGAATGCTATCTTTATTATCGGTAACAATTACTGGAACTGTTTCGTTATTTTTTATTACTTCAAAAATAAAACTAATATCTTGATTTGGATTTTCGGTATTTGCTAATGCTTTCATGCCTTTAGCCCAAAGTTCAATTTTTTTTCTTTCCTCTAACGATAATTTTTTTACCAAACTGTTTGTAACCCATAGCGAGGATATACCAATAGTTACAGCAACTACAAGCAATAATAATTTCCAAATTTGCTTACGAGAATATATATTCACTATCGTTTTATTAAAAGAGCAACAAAAATAGCAAATTTTTATACATCAAAATAAAGATTTATTTAACTCCTAACATTTAACACATTACAATATTTTTAAAAAATAATCAATAAAAATCAAAATCTGTTTTTGCTCGTCTAATTTTTTAATTAATTTTGCTTGCTTTTAAAAAAAGAAATTAACGAATGCAATTGCACTTTAAACATTATAGTAACATATTACTAATAACCGCTTTACTGTTATTTAGTTTAACGCTTAAAGCCGAAGTAAGCGAAACAGATTCATTATCGAATTCAGCTTCGCACGAAGAGGTTTTTAAACCAGGTGCATTTATTATCGATCACGTTTTAGACAACCACGAGTGGCATATTGCCGAAATTAATGGTACAGAAATTACAATTCCATTACCAATAATTATTTACAGCTATAAACAAGAAAAGTTTTTGTTTTTTTTATCTTCAAAATTTGAACACGGCGAAAAATCATATTCTGGATTAAAACTCGAATTAGAAGGTTCGCACAAAGGAAAAATTGCAGAGGTTTTAGAAGACGGTATTACTATTGACGAGGAAGCTAAATTACCACTCGATTTATCTATCACCAAAGTAGTTTCTGAACTTTTTATAGTATTATTATTAATGCTTTGGGTATTTTTATCTATTGCAAAATCATACAAACGCCGTAAAAACTTAGCCCCAAAAGGAGTTCAATCTTTTATGGAGCCATTAATAATATTTGTTCGCGATGATATTGCTCGTCCATCAATAGGTCATAAATACGAGAAATATCTTCCGTATTTATTAACAATATTCTTTTTTATTTTTATAAGCAATTTAATTGGATTAATTCCAATTTTTCCTGGTGGTGCAAATTTAACGGGAAATATTGCAGTTACTATGGTTCTTGCATTATTTACTTTTACAATTACATCTGTTAATGCAAATGCAAATTATTGGAAACACATAGTAAATGCTCCAGGAGTGCCTTGGTGGCTAAAAATTCCAATCCCACTAATGCCTATAGTTGAAATTATTGGCGTTTTTACAAAACCATTTGTGCTTATGGTTCGTTTGTTTGCAAACATTACAGCAGGACATATTATTGCTCTTGGTTTTTTTAGTTTAATTTTTATTTTTGGTAAAATGAGCTTAGGTGCTGGATACGGAATTTCTATTTTATCAGAAATTTTTACTATTTTTATGACAATGCTCGAACTTTTAGTAGCGTTTATTCAAGCCTATGTGTTTACACTACTTTCGGCAATTTATTTTGGCTTAGCAACTGAAGAACATCATTAAAAAAATATTAAACTTAAAACAATTGAACATCAAACAATGGACATTAAACAATGAACATAGAACAATGAACATAGAACAAAAAACTTTTTTTAAACTTTTTT
>JAVHRJ010000381.1:0-2804 GCA_036171595.1 Bacteroidales bacterium | reverse complement strand
AAATTCTGTCTTCGACTCCACACAGACAGACAGTCACCTTGAGCGGAGTCGAAAGGTGAATTGCTAAGTATTTCAATATTATTTAGCTTAATTTAATGACATATCCCTTTAGAGATTTAGGGTTCGCGTAGGCAAACTATGAACAATAAACCATAAACCTGAAACTTTTCTCTACAAATCAACCCCTTCAATAATATCAGGATTAATATTTTTCTCATCATCTTTACTACAATCAATATTGACTTTTATATTTTTTGGCTTTTCAAACATTTCTTTTATTGGGTAGTTCAAAGTTTTATCTTCGTGCACCTTATTCATATAATAAGCCCATATTGGCAATGCCATACTTGCACCTTGTCCATTTTCAATACTATTAAAGTGAATTGCCCTATCTTCTCCACCAACCCAAACTCCAGTCATTAAATGTGGTGTTAAACCCATATACCAACCATCTGATTGATTTTGCGTTGTACCAGTTTTTGCTGCAATATCTCCTTCGGCTTTATATACTCCTTTTACTCTCCAGCTTGTTCCAAAAGCAACAACTCCACGTAATAACTCAATCATTAAATAAGCTGTTTCTTCGCTAATTGCCTCGGTTCTTGAAGGTTTAAAATTAGAAAGAACATTTCCATTTTTATCAGTAATTTTTGTAACAAAAATTGGTTGAGTATAAATTCCATGATTACTAAATGTGCTGAATGCAGCAGTCATTTCGGCAACAGATAATTCGGGTGTACCTAAGCAAATAGATGGAACCGGATCAATTTTACTTTTTACGCCCATTTTTCTAGCAATATTTATTACTGCGTATGGATTATATCTTTTCATTAACCAAGCAGAAATATAATTTACTGAATTAGCTAACGCCCACTTTAAAGTAACCAATTGCCCATCTTTCTTTGTTGTTCCACTATTTTTTGGCGTCCATGTATTACCATCGGGTAATTCAAAAGTTACAGGTATGTCAGGAACTTCGTAACATGGCGAATAACCTTCTTGCATAGCTAAAGTATAAAGAAATGGTTTAAATGTTGAACCAACTTGTCTTTTTCCAGCTTTAACACCATCATATTGAAAATGCTTATAGTTTATTCCACCTACATAAGCTCTAACAAAACCAGTTTGTGGCTCCATTGACATTAAACCTGCTCTTAAAAAACTTTTATAATAACGAATTGAATCCCATGGAGTAAGCACTGTATCAATTTCACCATTCCACGAAAAAACTTCCATTGGAATTGGTTCATGAAAAGTTTTTTCAATTTCGCTTTGAGATAATCCTTTTGATTTTAAATTACGATATCGTTCACATCTTTTCATAGATTGAATCATAATTTCATCAATTTGTTTATCGTTAACATTCCATGCAAATGGAGCTTTTTTTCTTCCTTTTTGTTCTTTAAAAAATTTAACTTGCAACTCCCCTTTTAAATGTTTTTCCATCGCAAACTCAGCATATTTCTGCATTTTAGAATTTATTGTACAATAAATTTTTAACCCATCTTTATAAATATCATATTGCGACCCATCAGGTTTTTTATTTTTATTGCACCATCCATAAAGCGGATTGGTTTCCCATTCTAATGAATCTTCATAAAACTTTTGTTTATCAATATAATCATCGCTTGAGGGCTTATTCGAACCCATTATTGTTCTTAAATATTCTCTAAAATAAGTTGCAATACCTTCTTTATGATCAACTTTCTGGAAATCAACTCCTAATGGCAAAGTTTTTAACGAGTCGTACTGATTATTAGTAATGTAATCGTATTTTTTCATTTGACTTAATACAACATTTCGTCGCTGTTTTGTTAAATTCTCGCGACGTAAAGGGTTGTATAAAGATGGGTTTTTAGCCATACCAACAAGCATTGCAGCTTGCTCAATTTTTAACGAATCGGGTTCGGTATTAAAATAAACTTTTGCAGCCGATTTTATTCCTACTGCTAAATTTAAAAAATCGAATTTATTAAAATACATGGTTATAATTTCCTCTTTTGTATATCGTTTTTCGAGTTTTACGGCCATAACCCACTCCCTTAATTTTCTAATTATCTTTGAAAAAACATTAGAAAAATCTTCACGAGGAAAAAGCATTTTAGCTAATTGTTGAGAAATTGTGCTACCACCACCTTTACTTCCAGTAGCAAAAACAGCACGTCCAATTGCTCTAATATCGACTCCTGAATGCGAATAAAAACGAGCATCTTCGGTTGCAACTAAAGCTTTTACAAGGTAAGGTGATAAATTCTCGAATTTTACAGTCGATCTATTTTCTTTAAAATATGTTCCTAAAACTACTCCATCACTAGAAATAACCTCTGATGCAAGATTATTTTTAGGATTTTCCATCTCACTAAAACTAGGCATATAACCTAAATAACCCTGCGAGATTATAAAAAACAATAGTAATATTGATAAAATAGGAAAAATAAAAATAAACCACAAAAATTTAATGTATTTACTATCCTTATTGCTATTAGCTTTTTCAATTTTTAAATCTTTCATAACAAATCAAATAATTATATTGTTAACAACAAAAAATGAGCATAAAATTAATCTTAAAAATAAAATATATAAATTGCACGCCAAAATTACATAAAATACATGGAAGAAAATTTAGTTATCGTAGAATCTCCTGCAAAGGCCAAAACTATTGAGAAATTCCTTGGTAAAGGATACATCGTAAAATCAAGTTTTGGTCATATACGCGACCTCTCAAAAAAGAAACTTGGTGTTGACATAGAAGAAAACTTCAAACCAAATTACGAAATTCCCGAAGATAAAATTAAAACTGTTAA
>JAVHRJ010000380.1:0-2805 GCA_036171595.1 Bacteroidales bacterium | reverse complement strand
TATATTTTCATGGTTTTATAACGTTATTTAACTGAATACTATTTTGTTGAATACTATTTTGTTGAATACTTTTTAAGGGACGACTAATTATTTTAAAAAGGAGAAAAAGGCACAATATCAATTTTATTTTTAAAATAAGCCCAATCCCATAATTCTCCTCCAAAACACCTACCAGAATGGTTCTCAAAGTTTATACTATAATAAGTGAAAACAATTAGCAGAACACTAACTAGTATTTTTAAGAATGCTTTTCTTTTTTCGAAAATTTGTTGAAGAAAAAAACCAAATGGTAATGCAAAAATTGCAGTAAATTCTATGTACGATCTTTGTCCGTATGCGCCTCCAAAATAAAAACAATGCCACGAAGCAGTAATATATGCAATCCAGATAAATGATATAATTCCAATAAATCTATTTGATTTTAATTTGAATATAGAATAAATTAAACTTGCTAAAATTAATAAGTAAACAGGATTGTATAAAAAAAGTCCATTCAAAGGTGCAAACCAGGTTTCAATTAATTTCGGATTTGTTAAGTACTTAAAACCCTCATCAGCATAACTATAATAAATATAATGACCACTTTCGAATTTCCAATATATAAATTGAGGTATAAAAATAATTAAAGCTAATAAGAATAAAACAAGAAATTTTTTAGGTTTTATAAAGTGTAAAAATCTTTCTTTTAAAATTGCAAAGGAGTTTACGTCTAAAAATAGTATTATAAAGCCAATAAATATATTTGTAGGTCTTATTAATGTAGCTATTGCCCAAGTTAACCCAATAAGAACCAGATATTTAAATTTATTACCTTTGTCAAGGTAATTTTTAAGTGAAAATAAAAAAATTGAAAAAATTGAAAAGGAGTAAACATGAGACATCATTGTTTCGAATGCAGAGTAAAAATAAAGATTAGTAGAAAAAACTATTATTAAAATTGAAAAAATTGAACTAAATCTTTTTAAATAAAACCTCAGAAATCGATATAATGCTACTACTCCTAATGCCAGATAAAATGCTGCAGCAATATTTACTAGAATATGATATGGGGGTCCATATCCGTTAGCATTAAAATTAAAAATTATCATAAAGAATTGAAGAATAAGAAAAAAAGGTAATATCAATAATGATACACCGTAAGTATACTTATTACATAATTTACCATCATAAAAAACAAATCCATAATAAGACTCCTTGCTAATTCTTTCAAGTGGTTCTAAGTTAGTGTACCCATAAATAAAAGTAGCTGGTAAATATACATAATAACCACCTTTGTCAGAAACAAACTCATCCATCCATGTACCTCGTACTTTGCTGTTATTAAAAATTGATAAGTATGAAAAATAACCAAAGACACATATAAATAATGCAATTGTCAAATATTTTGACGACTTGGAAATTCCTGGGTTTTTTAATTTAGGATTTTGATTATCGTTTGCAGGAGTATTTAATATATTGTATTTAAAGATTGATAAAATTGCCCTAAACCCATCTTTCCATCCAATTTTTTTACCCTCTTCATAAGTTCGTCCATAATAAGAGATGCCAACTTCGTAAATTCTAACTTTAGGTACTCTTGCAATTTTTGCTGTTACTTCAGGTTCAAAACCAAAGCGATTTTCTTTTAAATCAAGCGATTGAATAATATCGGTTCTGAAAAGCTTATAACATGTTTCCATATCTGAAAGATTCAAATTAGTAAATATATTCGAAAGCTTTGTAAGCAACTGATTTCCTATACTGTGCCAAAAGAATAAAATTCGATGAGGATTTCCGCCCAAAAAACGTGAACCAAAAACTACATCGGCAAAACCCTCAATAACGGGTTTCAGTAAATCGTTGTACTCACGTGGGTCATATTCCATATCTGCATCCTGAATAATTAAATATTCGCCAGTAGCATGAGCTATTCCAGTATGTAAAGCGGCACCTTTCCCTTTATTTACTTCGTGGTGTAAAACTCTAATATCTGCATCGCTATGAGTTTTACAGTATTCGTTTAAAACTTGTAATGTTGCATCTTTTGAGCAATCGTTTACAACAATTATTTCCTTTTTAATATCTGCGATTAAATTAACGTTACAAACTTTATCGAGAATAGAAGAAATGGTTTTTTCTTCGTTGTAGGCAGGAATAATTATTGAAAGTTTTGTAATCATTATAAATAAAATAAGGCACAATATTAATAATAATTCTTCTTTTTTCGTATTAATTATTATTTTTGCTAGACTTAAAAGATGATTTCAGGTAAAAAAATAATAGTTGTAATGCCCGCTTACAACGCAGAAAAAACTCTCGAAAAAACCTTTCGCGAAATTCCTTTTGACATAGTTGATGATGTTATTGTTGTTGATGATGCAAGCAGAGATAACACTTCTGAGGTTGCAAAAAAAATTGGAATAAAGCACGTAATAAAACACGAAAAAAATACAGGATATGGTGGGAACCAGAAAACGTGTTATAATACCGCATTAGAATTGGGTGCAGACATTGTTATTATGGTTCACCCCGATTATCAATATACTCCAAAACTAATTCCATCAATGAGTTATTTGTTAGCAGGAGGATTATTTCAGGTTGTTATGGGTTCCCGTATTTTAGGAAAAGGTGCATTAAAAGGCGGAATGCCACTTTACAAATATTTCTTTAACAGAATGTTAACACTTTTTCAAAATATTATAATTGGTCAAAAACTTTCGGAGTATCATACTGGTTACAGGGCATTTACAAAAGAAGTTTTAGAAAAAATAAATTATAATGCAAACTCCGACGATTTTGTTTTCGATAATCAAATGTTGGCACAAA
>JAVHRJ010000379.1:0-13989 GCA_036171595.1 Bacteroidales bacterium | reverse complement strand
GTTACGTCATAGAGGACCAGATGACGAAGGATTTTTACTTACTAATATTAAGAGTAATCACACAAAATCATTCCACCACGATGAAACAATTGATAGTATTAAAAACAGGACCCCGAGATTAGAGAACAATTTTAATGCAAATATTGGTTTTGGATTCAGAAGATTATCAATCCTCGACCTTTCTGAAAACGGGCATCAACCGATGGGGTTTGAAGAAGCTGGTTTGTGGATAGTATTTAATGGTGAAATATATAATTACTTAGAATTACGTGATGAACTTAAACAATGTGATTATAAATTCAATTCGAACACGGATACTGAAGTAATACTAAAAGCTTATCATAAGTGGGGTGTAGGATGTGTGAATAAATTTAATGGGATGTGGGCTTTCGCAATATGGGATTCGAAAAATAATAGATTGTTTTGCTCACGAGATAGATTTGGTATCAAACCATTCTACTTTAATTATGAACCTGGCTCTCATTTCTTTTTCGCTTCAGAAATTAAATCTATTTTGCAAGTAATTGAATCTAAACCTGATAACAATACTTTAAGAGATTATTTTACTTACGGAACATCTGATTTCAACGATAGAACTTTTTTTGAAGATATTAAACAGCTAAGAGGAGGTTATAATTTAATTTATGAAAAAAATGAGCTTAAGATTTACAAGTATTACAAGCTTGTAAAGGTAAGGAATAATGCTCCATTTGATAAGGCAAAGGAAACGATTAAAGAATTACTATTTGATGCAGTAAAACTAAGACTGCGAAGTGATGTACCGCTTGGCTATGCATTAAGCGGCGGTATTGATTCATCTTCGATTGTTGGTATTGCTTCAAAATTAAACCACAGTTCTAATAATACCTTCTCGATGATCTATCCCGGTGATAGTGTGGATGAATCTTTTTATATAAATAAGGTTATTGAGAAAACAGGAGTAAAGCATCACTTTGTAACCCCTACTGCAGAAGATTTAATAAAAGATTTAGATAATTTTATTTGGCATCAGGAAGAACCTTTTTTAGGCACTTCATATTTTGGTGAATTTAAATTAAGAGAATTAATCAGAAAAGAAGGTGTTACTGTAAGTTTGGAAGGACAAGGAGCTGATGAGATAATAACCGGCTATACAAGTTTATTATACCCTTATTTCTTTGATCTGCTGGCAAATTTCCGGTTTCATAAATTTATTAAAGAATACAAACTATTTAATAATTTTGTAAATAATCCGCTAAGAATTATTAATGCATATTTTAAACGTAATAAAAAACTAACTGTAAGTTACTTGTCAAAAAAATATCCTTACTTAAATATTGAATTTTTCCCTGATGATAACAATGGTTATGATTTCAAAGACGATTTTGATTCGGGTTCTTATCTGAACGATAAACTTTATGAAATGCTTCTCTATTCCTCTATCCCGCAGCAACTTGTAAGGGCGGATAAAAGTGCAATGGCTTTTTCAGTTGAATGCCGGTTCCCTTTTTTAGATTACCGCCTAGTTGAATATGCAATTAACTTGTCTTACGATTATAAAATTAAAAACGGAACAACTAAATACATACTTAGAGAAGCTATGAAAGATTTGCTTCCCGCAGAGGTATATAAGAGGAAAGATAAAATCGGTTTTGCAATACCAAATAACGCATTCAATACTTCCACAATTAAAAACCATATTTTAGGATTATTGAATGAAGTTGAATCTGAGGACTTACCATTCTTAAATAAGAAAAAATTTATGAATGAATATTTATCAAAAGATAATGATAAGGTCTTGGATTGGAAGTTTTGGAATACTGCATCTATATTACTATGGTCTAAAAGATTTAGCAGCGATTCTTGAAAATGAGTCTTGTAAAAAGTTTTTCTAAAGATACAATATATTATGGAATTGGTAATGCAATTAAAACATTCATTAGTTTTTTGTTACTCCCCCTATATACTAGAATTCTTACCCCGTCGGATTATGGTATTTTAGATACTCTCGCTACAGGTGTTCTAATTCTAACTATATTATTTGGTTTGAAAGTAACTGATGGCGGTTCAAGATATTATTATGAAACGGAAGATTCTAAAGAGAAAGGGACTATTTTATTTACCGTCTTTGTAATTAATTTTTTCACAATCGTACCATCGTTAATACTTGCTTTTTTTTCAAATGAAATTTCCATTTTTCTTTTTAAGACAAACCAATATAATTGGGTTGTGTTTGCTTCATGCTTATCAATTCCATTAACCTTGTTGAATGATGAACAAAGCTGGATTTACAGATACAAAAGACTGCCCTGGCGGTTTAATATTTATATACTAACTAGAGCGCTTGTTAATATTGCTCTAGGAATATTGCTTGTTCTATATTTAAAAAAAGGAGTTTTAGGGGCGCAGCTTGCAACTGTTATTAGCTTAATTGTAACTATAATCTTTTCATTATTTTCTTTTACCCGTAAAGAATATACTTTTAAGTTTAGTACAATTTGGGCTAAAAAATTAATTAAATTTAGTTATCCTCTAATGCTTTCAGGGCTAATAGCGTGGATTTATACTTCAGCAGACAGGTATTTATTATTAGGTTATAAAAGCACTACTGATGTGGGATTATATTCAATCGGTTCAACTTTTGCCAGACCAATCTCTATTTTGAATATGGCAATAGGAATGAGTTTCTATCCTTTTTTTATGTCGCTGTATGAAAAAGAAAAAGATGATAACAAACCGGAGACAAAAAAAACTTCAAATCAAATATGGTATATCTACTTAGTTATAAGTTTAAGTATTTGCGCTGCATTATCAATTTGGGGTAAAGAACTAATCGGTATTGTAGCAACACCTGTTTATACCTCTGCTGCAATCGTGGTCCCATTATTAATTTTTTCTCAAATATTTAGAATAAGCACAGATATAACTGCACTGGGAATGTTTTTAAAAGAAAGGACCGTGCATTATACATGGTTGGTTGCATTGACCTCTGGATTAAGTTTGGGGCTTAACTTTATTTTAATCCCTAAATTTAGTTTTCAGGGTGCGGCAATAAGTAATATGCTGTCTAATCTTTTATATTTAGTTATAGCATATAATCTTTCACAAAGATTCTTTTTTGTAAAAAGAGATATTAAATTAATTTCAGTTTACATCTTTATTATATTTGTGGTGTCTAATGTTGTACCAGTTTTAGAAACAAGTTATAATTATAATATAGGTTATTTAATAAAAACATTATTAATAATTGGATGTCTTACACTGCCTTTTGTTTTAGGAATTGTGAATATAAAAAATGTAAAATCATTATTGTTTAGCAAAACTGATACATGATAGAATTAATAATAGTAGTATTAGTTATCCTAATACCTTCATTCATTTTAATTCAGAGATACCCGGATTTCTTTTTCTGGCTATTTCTTATGCTCTTTTTTGATCCAGGTGGTTTTTTTGAGGGTTATTTTGAAAGCAATATTTTTGGTTTGGTTGACTATACAGATGCGTTATTTGTGATGCTATTAATTAGCATCTTCTCGGTTAAGAACAAAGTTGGTTTGCTTAATTATGATAAAGATTTTAAAAAAATATTCTATTATTTTTTATTCTTTCAAATATATTATGTAATCTTTTATGGTTTTCTAGTACCTTATTTAAATAATCGGCTTGATTTCTTGTTCTTCCTTCAAAAAAACAGAATGTACTTTATGGCATTGCCAATTATGTACGGTGTTTATATTTTTACTCAGAGAAGCATAAATATTTTTTTCAAAATGCTCGTGTTTTTCTCAATAACCATTCTCATTTTATACACATTTACTCTCCTTTCAGGCATTCAGATCATACCAATCTTTAGAATGGAAAGATACCAAGGATCTGGAATTGAGAGAATGGGAATGTTAAGTTATGGATTAATCAATTTGATATTGCCTGTTGCAATTATTTTGTTTTTTATTAAGCAGCGTAAAAAAATAAACCTGCAAAATGAAAAAATAATTTATCTTAGTGCATTGCTAATGCTCGTAACTTATTTACTTACATTGACGCGAAGAGAGTATTTAAGCATCGCTCTTTCTATTATTCTAATATTACTATTAGTTTCATATATCCTCAAAACCTCAAAACTCAAATTAAGTACAAAGATAATTTTCCCAGCAATTTTAGGATTTCTAACTCTTTTTGTTTTATTTCCCCAAAGTTTAGATAACACAATTAATTTATTTAAGGATACGCTTTCACTAGTTTTTACTGGGCAAGATACTATGGGCAGGACAGACTATAGAATTTCCGGTACCGGTGATTTATTATTTGTAAAGCAAATAATTGGTGAGAACATTTTTATGGGTACGGGTTATATTCCTTATATATGGGCAGATATTGTAAGGTTAAAAAGCTATGGTGATACATTTGCAATGGCTATGGATGCCTCTGCAGAAGTGCCAATTTATGGCGCATTCTTTAGATTGGGAATTGTGGGTGTGATATTCTCAAGCGGCATATATATTCTATTATTAAAAAATGCCTTTACCTTTTCGAGAAGCCTTAAAATGAATAGAGATAAGCTGACCAACATTAGTAACTACGATTTGCTGCTTACATTTTTGTCACTCTATTTGGTTTTCTCACTTTTTACTATTCGCTTTTATACATTATTTGGTGATTTTTATTCTCCAAGCACACTCCCATTATTTGCTGTTATTTTAGGTTTATTTTATTCATTAAAGAAAAAATGGAATGAAAAATTAGTTGAATTTTAACTTTGCAATAATTTTAAATACTTCAGGGATTTTTGGTGGAGCCGAGAAAAGATTTACAAATCTTTTCAGATATTTATATGAAAAATATCCTGGAAATTCTTTCTACTTTGTTAGTAACGATCTGTTTGATAAAATAAAAAATATCTATCCTGATTACCCGCTGGATAATGTTATTCCTATAGGCAAAAAAGAGTTCTATTCTGTAAATAAAAAATCAGTTAAGCATTCTTCAATCAAAATAAGCAGACATAATAGCACAACCGACATATTCTTTTTAAGAAAATTATATAGATGGATGAAGAGTTATAAAAAACAGTATTTTTTATACAGAGAAATAGATAAATATAGGAAAGAATATAAAATAAATGTTTTTATGGGTGTGTACTCAGGCATTCTGCCCCTCTATTTTTACTTAAAGAAAAGAAAACGAAAAATTGGAATAATTTTTTCAGACATGGATAGCTGGTTTGATGATGTATATTCTGATATGAGAAAATACTGGTATAAGACATACAATTCTTTTAATTATGCTTTAGAAAACGCAGATATCGTTGACTTTTTAAGTCCTTTTATTTTAGACGGAGTAAAAAAAAAGGGGATTACAATACCTGAAGAAAAAATTTCCATAACACCTTGCTCATTTACGGATTATTCAAAATGCAAAATTGGCAATAAGAGAGAATTTCAAATTGCTTTTTCAGGCAGATTAGAGGGTGATAAAAATCCATTACTGTTTGTTGAAGCAGCAAGACTATTATTACAAAAATACCCTGATTTGATATTTCATATAATTGGTGAAGGAAGATTAGGTTCAAATATTAGAGAAAAAGTAGAAGGATTTGATAATATTATTTATCACGGATTTCATATTTCACCGACAGATATTTTAGCAGAATCCTCTGTTTTTGTTTCTATCCAATCCACAAATAACTATCCCTCACAAAGTGTGCTGGAAGCAATGGCTTGCGGTAATGCTATAATAGCAACGGATGTTGGAGACACAAGAATGTTTATAAATAAAAATAATGGTATTCTAATTAATCTTGAACTAAATGAATTGGTTAATGCGATTGGATCTCTTTATCTGGATAAAATTTTAAGAGAGCGACTTGGTAAATATGCTTTTTCGTATGTACGCGAGAAACATTCATTAGAAAAATCCGCTGAATATTATATTACATTATTTAATAAAACTTCGTTAAGGTATATTGACTAATGTGTGGATTTGTTGCAATTATCTGTAAAACTTCTTCCAATCATTTTAGCTTCATTCAATTAAAGGAAATGACTGATACCCTAATCCATCGTGGCCCAGACGATGAGGGATATCTGATTGTCAATGATAGTTCTGTATATGATATTAAAATTAGAAACACTTTTAACAATTCCTGCAATAGCAATCAAATTCTTATTAGTGATCCCCAAACAAAAGAAATCAATGGTGAACTTTTATTCGGTTTTAGAAGATTATCCATTTTAGATACTTCTGTTAATGGTCATCAGCCCATGAATTACCTGAAAAGATATTGGATTGTCTTTAATGGTGAAATCTATAATTATTTAGAACTACAAGCTGAACTTAAAAATTATAAATATCAATTCAATACAAATTCAGATACTGAAGTGATACTTGCAGCGTATGATCATTGGGGAATGAAGTGTTTTGAGAAATTTAATGGCATGTGGGCATTGATTATTTATGATAGTCTTAAAATGGAAATAATTGTATCACGAGATAGATTTGGAATAAAACCTCTATATTATTATTTAGATTCTAATTCACTTATTTTTGCATCAGAAATAAAAGCCATTCTCAAATCCTATGTAACAAGCAATAAGATAAGTATTGAAAGATGCAAGGAATTTATATTAAATGGTGAAAACTCTTCTAATCATTCCACACTTTACTCTAATATTTTTAGATTCCCTGCAGCTTCATACAGTTATATCGCATTAAATAATTCAAAGTCACCGGAGCTTGTTTTTAACAAATATTGGTCTATGAGTATTAACCAAGAAAATGAAAAATTTAATGATAAGAAGATTTATAAATATTCTGAAGAATATGAGCAGCTCTTAACCAATGCAGTAAATTTAAGAATGAGAGCTGATGTAAAAGTTGGTGCTGCATTATCAGGTGGTTTAGATAGTTCTTCGATTGTATATTTGATTACAAAAAGCCTTGGGATCAAATCAAAGAACTTTCAAACATTTTCAAATATATATCCATTGCCTGGCTTTGAAAGTATTGATGAAAGTAAATATATTTTTGAATTAGTAAATTATCTTAAGGTAGCTTCCGCATTGATTTCACCGGACCCTGATGAATTATTTAGTGAGTATTGCAAAATGATTTATAATGCTGATTTACCACCTAATAGCTCTAATATGTCTGGTTGGTATACATATAAACTCACAAAAATTAATGGCGTGACAGTTACATTAGATGGACAAGGGGCAGATGAAATACTTGCCGGTTATTCATCTTACATATTCAATTATTTGAATGGAGTAAATAATTTTAGTTTTTTCTCTGAGCTTAATAAATTCAGTAAATTCAAACCTAGAATTGATGTTAAAAAATTGATGTTAGCAAAATTATTTTTTTTACTTCCAAACCAGATTATAGAGTCAACTGCAAATCATCTACATATAAATCAAAAAATGGCTTTAGGCCTAAATAATAAGTTAGAAAATGATTTGGCTGATAATCTTGCAAACCTGTTGCGTTATGGAGATTTTCTATCAATGGCCCATTCAGTTGAATCAAGATTACCTTTTCTTGATTACAGACTTGTTGAATTTCTTTTTTCAATTAGTGGTGTATTTAAAATGCATGCTGGTTGGACTAAATATATTAGCAGAATTGCATTTAATAATAAATTACCTAACCATATTGTGTGGCGCCGCGACAAAGTTGGCTGGCCAAATGCAGATGAATTTTGGTTCGACAATATTCATAAAAAAAAGGTTACTGAAGTCTTATTAAATTCAAGATTACTGGCTGATTGTAATACAAATGTTGAAAATAAAAAAATAATCAGTTCTAAATTTGATTCAAAAAAAATGAGATATTTAAATTTAGCTATGTGGGAAGAAACTTTTCTTTAGATTAATTATGCAAATAAATACAAAAAATGATTTAAGATACTTTTTAGAGGCAGACAGGCTAGCGTTAAACAGAACTAAAAGAAAATCCAAATTTGTCTCAAGCATTTTTAGACCAGATTATATATGGAAATTTCAAAAATTGTTGAGATATTATGAATATTTACATAACAAAAAGAAAAATATCTTCGAAAAATTATTTATATACCTAATAAAATTTCGTTTCAATAAATTAAGTTTAAAATTAAGTTTTTCAATTCCGATAAATGCTTTTGGACCAGGTTTATCAATAGCCCACATCGGACCAATTATAATAAATAGTTCAGTCAAAATTGGAAAGAACTGTAGACTACACGTTGGTACGAACATCGGGACTGAAGCAGGGTATGCAGGCAAAGCTCCAATACTTGGGGATAATATTTACATAGCCCCAGGCGCTGTATTATATGGTGCAATAAAGATTGCTAATAACTGTGCAATAGGAGCAAATGCTGTAGTGAATAAAGATTTTCTAAATGAATCAAAAGTAATTGCAGGTGTCCCGGCAAAAGAAATCGGCGAGATAGACATTAAAACAATAAATATTTTAGCTACAAAAATTATTGATTTGAAAATCGATAAATCATTGATAGTAGGACTAACTGCTAAAGAGATATGTCAAAAATTAAAAAAAAGTGAGTATTAATTTTTAATGAATGATATAGTAGGAATAATAGTTGTTACATATAATAGTTCTAAAGATATTTTGACTCTTCTCCGTTCGATTCAAACACAATCGTATAAAAATATAAGGGTTTATATTATTGATAATAGCTCGACTGATTCTACATTAATTGATATTTTTAATTTTGTTCACGAAACCAAAATTGATATTAATGTTTATAGTAATAAAGAAAATTTAGGCTTTGCAAAAGGAAATAATATTGGGATTGAACAATCTATATCTGATGGATGTACTTATTCATTCATTTTAAATCCTGACATGGAATTAGATGGAGAATGTTTAATTAATCTAATTAATAGAATTAGAGATGATAATAATTTAGCATGTGTTGGTCCGGTTGTATTATTTGGTGATAAAAAAAGCCCTACTATCCAGGTGTTTGGCGTTAACGCAAACTTTAAAACTCAGAATAAAAATATTCTCTTTAGTAATCATTCCCTTGATGCGTCTGTTCCCGAAGAATTAATTGCAGATTATGTTAATGGTGGATCGATGCTCATTAAAAATAATATTCTTAAAAAAGTAGGTCTATTTGAAGAAAGTTATTTTATGTATAATGATGAATTAGATCTTGCTCTACGTATAAATAAATTAGGTTATAAATTTTTAGTTATTAAAAGTGCAATGGTGTACCATCATCATGACTGGTCAGCCAGAAATAAAAAAGGATACTATCTTATATACTACTATGGAATTCGTAATAAATACTTATACTTTAAAAAATATAGATTCTTCAATTATCTTATTTTGGATTTATTTAAGGAAATTCTCAGTTTCCCTATCAGGGTTAAATGGTTAACGAGAGGCGCAGACATTAAACTTGTTAAATTTTATTATTTAGGTCTGTGGCGGGGTCTCCTTGGTGAGACAGGAAAGACTAACATTGATTTTAACAAATGAGAGCTAACTATTTATTTTACTTTTGTGACGGCATTGGATCAGTTTTTGATTCACAAGTACTTGCCTTACTCAATACAATCAGTGAGAAAAAAGTTTTTAATAAAGTTTTTTTGTTTTTAGGGATTAAAAATGAACTTCAAAAGACTGAATTAAAGACAAGAAATATATCTGGGGAAATAGAAATAGTAATTTATAAATCTTATCCAAATTATCCTTTTTTTAATTTCATCCAGCGCAAAAGTATTTCTAAAGCAGTTAAGAGCACTAATATTAATTTTGATGAAATAATATTTCATACACGAGGTGAGCTGATTGCGTGGCATTTAAGTAAAGTATTGAATAAAGAGTTTTATAAAAATATTATCCCGGATATAAGAGGGGCAAGTGTAGAAGAGGTTAGAGAATTTTTTAGTCAAAATATTGTTTTAAAGAGACTTAAAATATTTAATTATAAATCTGCTCTTAAAACCCTTTATAAGTTCAGTAAAGTATCGGTAGTTTCAAAAAGCTTAAAAGATTATCTAGTTAGTAAATACAAAATTGATCCAAATAATATTGTAATCACTCCAAGTATATCAGATATAAATTTTAATTTTGATAAGAACAAGAGAAATAAAATTAGGAAAGAATTGAATTTAAAAGATGATGATACGCTTTTAGTTTTTTCCAGCGGCGGCACAGCTAATTGGCAAAATAATAATGTTTTAGCAATTATCGCAGATAACGAGTTTAAGGTTCTTAATCTTTCAAAGAAGGTAATACATCATAAAAATATTATCAATAAATTTGTAAGTTATTCTGAAATGCCATCATATTTAAATGCTGCAGATGCGGCAATTATTTGGCGTGATAAAAGTATTGTTAATAAAGTTGCTTCACCAGTAAAGTTTAGTGAATATATTTGTTGCGGGTTACCGGTTATTTCAAATTATTCTGTAGATATGATTAAGGAGTACATTATTATTAACTCTTGCGGAATTTTACTTGGAGATTTGGATAAATTAGATAATAGCACTTTGAAAAGTTTAAGGTTAAAGAAAAGGGAGATTATTTCGGAAGTTGGGATTTCACATTTTGGTATCCAAAATATAATAAATAAATATACACAGCTTTATTCATCGATAAAAAATTAAATGAAAGTTTTAATAGTCTGTAGTGGTAACGTTTCTGATTTTATTTTTAAGATTCATCAAGCTTTTATCTATGAGCAAATTGAATCGCTAAAGAAAAATTTTAAAGTAGATTACGATACATATTTTATTAAGGGAAAAGGAATTTTAGGTTATTTATGGAATCTGCATAAAATTAAAAACAAAATAAAAGATTTTTCACCTGATATAATACACGCTCATTTTGGATTATCGGGGCTTGTTTCCTGCCTACAAAAAACTGTACCGGTTATCGTTACATTCCATGGCAGTGATGCATACATTTACTACGTAAAATTATTTTCAAAATTAGCCGCAAATTTATCAGCCTATAATATATTTGTGGAAGAAAAGTTAAGAAACAGAATTAATAGACATAATAAAAATGTTATTGTGCCTTGCGGTATTGATTTAAATGTTTTTTATCCGATGAATAAAGAAATTGCAAGAGAGATGCTTGGATTAGATAACAAAAATAAAAATGCATTGTTTGCATCGGGATTTGATAATCCGGTAAAGAATTATCAACTTGCTAAAACTGCGGTCGCAAATCTTAATAAAGACATTAAAATAATTGAGTTAAAAAATAAAACCAGAGAAGAAGTAAATTTATTATTAAATGCCTGTGATCTTCTAATTCTTACTTCAATTTCTGAAGGTTCACCGCAAATAATTAAAGAAGCAATGGCTTGCAATTGCCCAATTGTGGCTACAGATGTTGGGGATGTAAAGGAAATAATTCGTGATACGGAAGGATGCTTTTTAGTAAGTTTTAAGAATAAAGATAAAAGTAAAAAGACACAATCAGAATTAATTGAAGAAACATGTCAAAAGATTAAAGAGGCATTGAGGTTTGCTGAACAAGTTGGAAGAACAAAAGGAAGAGCAAGAATCATTGAACTTGGATTGGATTCAGAAACAGTGGCAAAAAAGATTTTTGATGTTTACAAAGAAGTGCTTGAAATAAAATGATTGTAATAATTGATTATGGTATGGGCAATCTGCGTTCTGTTCAAAAAGCGTTTGAGAGAATAAAAGTGCCTGTGCTGATTACCTCTGATAAAACGGAGATACATAAAGCTGCTAAAATTGTTTTACCGGGCGTTGGTAATTTTGAAAGAGGGATTGCAAATTTGAAATCGAATGCTCTATTCGATACTTTGAATGAGGCGGTAAATGAAAATAAAATACCAATTCTTGGAATCTGTTTAGGAATGCAGTTGATGACTGAATACAGTGAAGAAGGAAATGTTGAAGGCTTTGGGTGGGTAAAAGCAAGAACAAAAAAGTTTGTCTTTGATGGGGCAGGATTAAAAATCCCGCATATGGGCTGGAATAATATTAATGTGGTCAGGGATTCTCCTATGACAAATAATATATCACCAGATAACCTCTTTTACTTTGTACACTCTTATTATGTCACTTGTAAAAACCAGGGGGATGTGTTAGCAAACACGAATTATGGGGTATCTTTTGTATCCTCATTTCAAAAAGAAAATATTTATGGATGCCAGTTTCATCCGGAAAAAAGTCACGATGCGGGGCTGAAGATGTTGAAGAATTTTTCGGAGCTATAGATGTTTCTTCCTCGCATAATACCGGTATTGCTTTTAAAGAGTAAGGGTTTAGTAAAGACTGTTAAGTTTAAAGAACCAAGGTACATTGGTGATCCAATAAATGCAGTTAAGATTTTTAATGACCTTAAAGCAGATGAGTTAATTTTTCTTGATATAACAGCATCAAAAGAAAAGCGCTGTATCTCCACTGAGATTATCAAGGATATTGGTGATGAAGCTTTTATGCCGTTTGGTGTTGGCGGCGGGATAAACAGTGCAGAACAAATAGAACAAATATTAAAAGCTGGAGCAGAAAAGGTTGTTATCAATACCAGCGCATTACTAAACCCAAAACTTATTAAAGAAGCTGCAAAGATATTTGGTTCACAAAGTATTGTTGTTTCTATTGATGTTAAAAAATCATTTTGGGGCAAGTATGAAGTGTGGAATAAAGATGGTATTGTAAATACAAAACAGGATCCTGTGATGGCGGCTAAAAATGCTGAGGACTATGGTGCCGGTGAAATAATGATAAATTCTATTGATCTTGATGGAACAATGCTTGGCTATGATCTGGAGTTGATTAAAAGTATTGTTGATAATGTTTCTATTCCGGTAATAGCCTGCGGCGGTGCAGGTAATCTAAACGATATGAAAGAAGCTTATTATAATGGAAATGCACACGCTTTAGCAGCAGGCAGTCTTTTTGTATTTCACGGACCCAGAAAAGCCGTATTAATTAATTATCCTTCCAAAGAAGAATTATTAAAAGTTTTTAAGCATTAAGATTAAAGATGAAAGAACTAAAAAAAGATTATAAAATTTGTTCACGGGGTGTATGGGATACAACAGTACCCGGTATTTCTTTTGATGATCATGGAGTATCAAATTACGCTGTAATGTTTGATAAACTTTGTGAAGCATATCCACGCGGCGAAAAAGGTAAAAGAGATTGGGCCTCTATTGTTAATAAGATAAAAGAAAAAGGCAGAAAGAAAAGATACGATTGTATAATTGGAGTAAGCGGCGGTACTGATAGTTCTTATCTCCTTCATCTAGCTAAAAATGAGTATGGATTAAGACCGCTGGCTGTAAATTTAGATAACGGCTGGAGTTCGGAAATAGCTGTTAATAATATAAAAAAAATGACTTCTACTCTTGATATTGATTTGGAAACACATGTCATTGACTACGATGAAGTAAAAGCGATAATTAAAGCATATATGCGAGCCTCCCTACCCTGGATAGATGGACCCACTGATAGAGCTATAGGTACAGTTTTATATAGAATCGCAAATAAAGAAGGTATTAAATTTATTCTTACTGGAAATGACTTTAGAAGTGAGGGAAAACAACCTGTCGAATGGACCTATAACGATTATAAATTACATAAATATGTTGTTAACAAATATTCAGATACACATAATTTAGCTTTTCCATTTTTATCAAATAGCGAATTGTTTTATTATTCATTCCTAAAAAGCATTAAAATAGTTCGTCCATTCTATTTTCTTGAGTATAATAAGTTAAAAGCTCAAGAATTATTAGTATCTAATTATAATTGGGTCTACTACGGGGGTCATCACCATGAGAATATTTTTACAAAATTCGTTATAAATTATTGGTTACCCAAAAAGTTTAATATAAATAAAAAGATAATTACCTATTCTGCACAAATTCTTAATAATGTAATAAGTAGAGAAGAAGCATTAAAGACAATTAAATCTGAAGCCTTGGATAATGCTGAACTAGATTTGCTATCAATTTATGTTCTAAAAAAATTGAATCTTAGTAAAGACGAATTTGATGAAATACTAAAT
>JAVHRJ010000378.1:0-2827 GCA_036171595.1 Bacteroidales bacterium | reverse complement strand
TAACTATTATAAACAATTATGACTGAATTTGAATTGCAGAAACATGAATATATTCCTTTGAATAATTTGTTAAAGTTGTTAAGTTTTGTACAGTCTGGAGGCGAGGCGAATCAATGCATTGAAGCAGGAGAAGTGATTGTTAATAATTTGGTTGAAATGCAAAAAAGAAAAAAACTTCGTGAAGGAGATCAGATTGTGTTTAGAGAAAATACTGTAGTGATTATAGAATAGTGTCTAAATTGAAGTTGTTTTATTGCTTAATCCATCATTTATTATGTTAGACTATTTACAAAGTAATATTGAAAAAGTATCGGTTCACCATGTTGGGAACAAAACCAATGAAGAGGGGTTGATCCTTTCAAAGGCATTACTAGATTTGTCGGAATTGAACGTGAAAGAATTGCTGTTTAAGTTTTTTTTGTCGCCATTTGTCACTCCTGAATTTTACGCATTCACTTTTACGAATGAAGATTTTACATTAAATCCATTGTATTATTTTTCTAAGCAAATTTTTGAAAATAGAGATGACTTTCATCAACATTCAGTGAATATTGCCAAGCATCTTTATGAAAAGTCAGTACATCCACAAATAAAATCAGGTGATCTTTTTGTTGTATATTTTTCTAATATTAGGATTGAAGGTGGGTTGACAGATGCAATTGGAATATTCAAATCAGAAAATAGGCAAGCATTTTTAAAAGTAGATAGTATAGATAATGATTTTTCAATTTACTACGATGATGGAATTAATATTGATAAACTGGATAAGGGATGCTTAATTTTTAATATAAATCAAGAGACTGGTTATAAAGTTTGTATTATTGATAAATCAAATAAAATAATTGAAGCCCAATACTGGAAAGATAACTTTCTGCAATTAAGACCGTGTAGTGATGATTATCATCACACAAAGAATATTATGACAATTACGAAGAACTTTGTTACGAAGCATCTTGCAGAAGATTTTGAAGTGACGAAAGCAGATAAAATTGGTTTATTGAATCGATCAGTAGAATATTTTAAGACACACGAAACATTTGATAAAAATAATTTTGAAGACGAGGTTTTTCAGGACAACGGAATTATTAAATCATTTAGGGAATTTGATGACTCATACAGGGAAAGTAACGATGTTCAACTGTCAGATAATTTCGAGATTTCAATGCAAGCAGTTAAGAAACAAGCAAAAGTGTTTAAAAGTGTTTTGAAACTAGATAAAAACTTCCACATTTATATTCACGGGAATAGAGAGTTGATAGAACAAGGTGTTGATAATGATGGTCGGAAATACTATAAGATATATTACAAAGATGAAAATTAGGGTTTTATCACAATGTGTATTAGGCTTCAAACTCATTTTAAAAACAACATTAATTTAATACATTTGTAAAATAAATTATTCAACAATAAAATGGTAAACATACTAGACAGTTACAACAAAAACGCACCAAGTGCTCAAGCCACAATTGATTTATTTAAAGACCAGTGGTCATCAAAACTTCCGGAAATCGATGGCAGTGAAGTAAAATCAGGAGGTGCAGGTTTATTTGATGATGCACGAATAAAAATGATGCACGAGCAATTTCCGTTAGATGGAAAGAATGTATTAGAATTAGGTCCACTTGAAGGAGCCCACACATATATGATAGAGCATTTTAATGCTGCAGATATTGTTGCAGTGGAAAGTAATTCAAACGCATATTTAAAATGTTTAATTGTAAAAGAATTATATCATTTAGTACACACATCGTTTTTGTTTGGAGATGCTACGGAGTATATGGAAAGATGCAATCGATCATTTGATATTTGTCTGGCTAGTGGTATTCTCTATCATTCTCAAGCACCAGGGAAATTTATTGAGACCATATCGAAAATCAGTGAACGGGTTTTTATCTGGACACACTTTTATGACCTTGATGCAATTAAAAAGACACCAGATGTATTAAAAAAATTTAATGGAAAATCAACCGAGACCACACTTGGATTTTCATATGAAATAAACAGATATGAATATGGCGAAGCATTAAACTGGGAGGGATTTTGTGGAGGAAGTGCAAGCTTTACAAGCTGGATTACAAAGCCATCAATGTTAGAAATATTAGATCGCTGCGGATATAAAAAAATAAATATTTTATTTGAAGACTATAAGCATCCGAATGGACCAAATATCTGTCTATTTGCTTCAAAATTTTAATATTTGCATAATGAGACGTGTCATAAAGAAAACCAAACAGCTTATAAAAAAAATTTATGCAAATTCTACAGATAAAAAAGAATCATTACAGCATTCTATTCAAGCAATTAGTGAGTCAAAATTATTTGATTTTGCCTACTATAATAGTCAACTAATAACACGTTTTATTTCAGCAGACGAAGCCATTTTGCATTATCTAACTAAAGGTGTTAAATTAAAACTTGACCCAAATCCATTTTTTTGCACCAGTTATTATTTAGATACATACAGTGATGTTAGAAGAGCAAATTTCAATCCACTGCTACATTTTATTTTTTACGGATATAAAGAAGGACGAAATCCCTCACAAAAATTTAACACGAGCAATTATCTTAAACAAAATGAAGATGTAAAAAAAGCTCAACTAAACCCATTGTTTCATTACTTAAATTATGGTATGCAAGAGGGCAGAGATCCGCTTGGAGGTAAGTCGAAAAACGAACTTTCGGCAAATCAAATTGACCCGGACAATATTAAATTAAGCGATTTTGACAGTATTGTTATTGATATTATCAGCAATTCTGGTCTATTTGATAAAGAGTATTATTTAGCTCAAACTCCGAATCACACTAAAATCAAAGATGCACTCAAGCA
>JAVHRJ010000377.1:0-2828 GCA_036171595.1 Bacteroidales bacterium | reverse complement strand
CTTATTGCATCGGCAACATTAGCATTGTCGGTCATGTAATCGGCAATTAAAACTTTTTTTGTTGATTTAATTTGCCTTACCATAGCAAGCCTTTCATCTTCTGCCAAAAGAGTTTCTTCGTAAAACAACGACTCAACTCCAATACCATCAATTGCCGATAAGTAGCTTGTATTCAATCCTTCTGTAGGTTCAATATTATTGAATGAAAGTTCAACACCGTTTTGTGGAATAATAATAAAATCAGGATCAATGCTACGTGCATAATTTGAAATGTTTATTACAAATTCCTGCATTTTTCCTGCTGCTTTGTCTGAACGCTTTTCTTTAGAACATCCCAAAATAAGCATTGCAAACATTATGAAAACAATTAATTTAGTCATATAGTTAGCTGAATTATGTATTTATTGTTATTTTAAATATTTACAAATTGTTGTAATTTATATTTTAACACTAGTAAAATTAATTTATAATAACACTTGTCATACTAAGGCTACCAGCAAGTAATTCATCATTAAACAAACTAATACTTTCTCCTTTTTGCTGTAATCCTAAAATATAAATTAATGGCAAGTAATGGTCGGGGGTTGGAATAGCTAATTGTATAGCTTTCGACTGACTTTTATAATCAATTAGAGGTTTATAATTTCCGTTTAACAAATTACTGTTAATACTCTCCCTTGCTTCAATTGCCCAATCGTAGCCATAATTAGGTTTATCAATATTTTGAAAATCGACTAAGCTTAAATTGTGAATAATGTTACCACTGCCAATAATTAACACTCCTTTATCTCTTAAAGATACGAGTTGTTGTGCTAATTTAAAATGATAAGATGCTGGCTGAGCGTAATCAATACTGAGCTGTATAACTGGAATATCGGCATTTGGATATAAATGTTTTAATACCGACCAAGTTCCATGATCCAAACCCCATTTTTCATCAAGCTCAACATTTGTTGGCATTAACAATTCCTTTGTTTTACTTGCTAATACTGGATTTCCTTTGGCTGGGTATTTTACCTCGTAAAGTTGTTTTGGAAAACCGCCAAAGTCGTGAATAGTTTTTGGAAGCTCCATTGCTGTAACTTTTGTTCCATTTGTAAACCAATGAGCCGATATGCATAATATTGATTCTGGTTTTGGTAATATTTTGGCTATATTTTTAAATCCATCTACAAATCTGTTTTCTTCGATAGCATTCATCGGACTGCCGTGCCCCAAGAATAGTACTGGCATTTTTTCAGAAGTTGTTAAGTTGCTCATAAAAATCTATTAAATTTCAACTTTGTTGTGGCAATTTGTTTTTTTATTCGTTTTTTAGAATTTGACTCGGAATTATCTCAAAATTAAATTGCTCAGTTGCTCTTTCAACCTTTAGTATTAACTTATTTGTTTTATTAATGTAGTTTTGTTGTTGCTGATAATCCATATTTTTTACTGACATATCATTAATTTCAATAATTCTATCATCAATCTGCAAACCGCTTTTCTCTGCTTGCGAATTTTCGTAAAATCCTGTAACTATAAATGCACCCAATGTTTTACTTCTATCAACAAATCTAAACCCCAACTTTGAAAACTTGAAAGTATCGGCAAATGCTATATTTGGTTTTAAATATAAACAATTGGTTGCAAAATCAATTATGACATCAAACCGTTCTAAAATTTCGTTTCCTAAAAGACCAGCATATTGAGTTGATGACAATGCTCCGCTTTCATCGGTGCTATAATTTGCTTCAAAATATTTAAGATTATACCATCCTATATCTATTGATTTTGCTACAAATGAATAACTTTCCGATTCGCCTCCAACGCCACCATATTTTGTATAATACTTAGCTTTATTAATAATATTATTATTAAGATTATATTTAATAGCTATTGGTCGATTTAACGTAATACTGCCACCAGAACCTAAATCAAGTATAAATTTATCTGTTATTGAAATAGTATCATTTACATTAAAAGTAATAGGGACATATAATTTGTTTTTAAAATTTTCACACTGTATTTTGTTATATTTAAGTACTAAAGTAGAATCAATTTTATCATATATTTTCATATAATTCTGTTTATAATTAATCTCAAGCGATTTGTTCGAAAAATAATCTAAACCAATAATTCCATCAGCAAAATCGCCTAAAATTGTTTTTAAACTTAATACAGGTACAATTTTAGTTTTGTAAATAAAATCGCCAAAATTAAATATTACTGTGTTTATAATTACTTTTACCTTTTGAGGCTCTTTCCCAGCTCCAGGAAGTTTTGCCATGGCAATGGAGTCGTAATTAAAGTTGCTATTATTATAAAATAACGAATCGAAATATAAATTATTGGCACCAGTATCAAAAACAAAATACCCTTCTTTATTTTCGACCATTCCTTTAATATAGATATGTCCTCTATATTCAATTGGTATTATTTTGTTATTTGTTATTTCTTGACTGTAAAGCTGAAATGAGCAAAATATATAAAAAGATATTGCTAAATAGATTTTCATGTTTTTTATAATATTTTAATACTCAGCTTGCACGGTTTTAACTAAAAGTACGTTAGCTGAAGTAATTTTTATTGTCATTTAAGTCTCATTACTTGTTCCAATAATGGTGATAGCCCACTCGGATTAATTTGGTCATTGTTCCAAAAACTCATTACGCAACTCACAAAGTTATTTCTTACAGGAGCAGCAACAAAATATATAGTCAATGTTTTGCCACCACTCATGCCAACTAATGCGGAAGTTACTCCTGTAAAGTCATATACAATTCTTTTTGCTGTTATTTCTGCTCCTTCAAAAATCACATTTACAGTCGTATCAGAAACAATTTTAC
>JAVHRJ010000376.1:0-2835 GCA_036171595.1 Bacteroidales bacterium | reverse complement strand
GAAAAACATTCCACTTAAAAAGTGAGCAATTATTATTTAAATTTTAAAAATATGTCCATTATATTAACTTTATGGGGAAGTAAATAATCACTCGCAGGATGCGAGCGATTGAGTGATCAAAGTTATATTTATTATGAATATTATTATTTTAATATGCAATAACTAGTTCAACACAACAAAAAAGAATTAATTAAGTTTTATTGTTACGTTATATGAACCAGTGTTTGCTGCATTATATACAGTTTCGTAAATAGAAATAAACAACATGCCACTTTCTAACATTGTACCATTAAACTTTGAACCAGCAGTTAGCATTGCACCCGTTTCACCAACTTTATAAACAAGCTGGCCGTAAGTAGGATATGCGTTCCCTTCAGTAACAACCTCAGCGGCACCTACAGCCCCTTTTGGAGTATATTTCCCATTAGATAATGAAGCAAGAGTAATTTCTCCATTTGCGGTTATTGATACTCGTTGGCCTTTTTTTACATTTATTCCTGTTCTGTACCAACCTCCATTTGTATTACCACTAATATACTTTGTAGCAACAAGATTAATAACTTTTGAATTAGTACTTCCATCAGAAGGCACATAAGTTATTTCAATTTTCGACATTTTATCTTTTGGAATTGCTAATGAACCAAATTCAGTTTTAATTTCTATTGATGGAAATGTAAACAATCCACCCATAACATATTCTCCATCAATTGAAATAACATCTTTTTCACCAACATTATTAGTTAAATTAAATGTTGAATTTAACTCGGAAACTAATTGATCTAAACCATACGTTCCATCAATTGGAGCAGCGTATTTATCAGAATATAAATAATCCATTAAAACATAAATTTCCGAAGGTTTTATTTTCAATAATTCATCGTAGGCAATTTTTCGAGTCTCCTCATTATCATTAGATAATTGTGCAGCTAAATTTTCGAGTTTTACTTTGTTTGTCCTATTTGGAGTAAGCCCTACGTCAACCGAACTAACGTTTTTTATAGGAATAGAAAGTTTTCCATAATCGGTTTGTAAATCAATACTTTTAATAGTTATAGAACCATTATAAATACTACCATCACGTAATGTAATTCTAGCTTGAATATCTTTATTTTCTTGAGCAAATAAGCAAACAAAAAATAAAGAATAAATGATTGTTAAAAATATTTTTTTCATAATTTAAGTTTTTAATGTTTATACAAATATAATTATTTTCAATAAAAAAAGGTTATTTCATTTTAGAAATAACCTTTTTAAGAAATTAATTATTTTAACTTATTCATGTATAAACTTTAATGTTTTAATATCATCGTTTATATTAACATTAATAAAATAAATCCCTTTTTCAAAATTCAATAAATCTAAATTAATTTTTGAGTTTGAATTTAAATCACTAAATTTCTCAATAAAAACAGGTCTTCCAACAATATCTAATATTTCAACAGACATATTACCATAAATTAAGCCTGTAACATCTAGCAAAATATTATTTTTAGCGGGATTGGGATACAATTTAATATTAATGCCATTATTGTAATTTTTGATATTTGTTACAACAATATTCTGAGTTGATAAATTTGAACCGCACGAATTATTAACTGTTAAAACAACAGTGTAATTTCCTTCAATAGAATAGGTATGAATAGGGTTTTGAGCAGTAGAAGTAGTACCATCGCCAAAATCCCATAAATAACTTGTTGCATTTGTTGATGTACTTGTAAATGTATAATCAAGTTGATTTACAGTAAATGTAAAACTTGATACTGCTAATGGATTTACAGTCATTGTAATACTATTTGATGTTGCAGTAGATGAAGTTACACAACTTTCAGAAGATGTTAAAACACAGGTAATAATATCGTTATTGCTAACTCCAGTTGTTGTAACACTTGAATTATTTGGCCCTACATTATTACCATTTAATTGCCACTGATAATCAGGAAGCATTCCACCATTTACAGGAGTTGCCGCAAACGTAATAGTATCACCCTGACAGATAGTAGTATTATTTGTGCTTATTGTTAGACTAGGAGTAACTTGATTTTGAATTGTAGCAACAACAGGAACTCGTGAGCTAATACAATCGGGTTCTTTAATTTCCCAATCGTAAAAATAATAATAGTAAGCTGATCCAGCATCACTATTATTAATAGAAATAATATTAGGAATATCATATGGAAATACCACCCCAGCATTACTACGCCACAAATTTGGAGAACCAGGTCCTACTAATCTTAAATTTGTACCAACAGGTATATTAAAATTTAAATTTATTCGAGAAATTCCAGATGGAATATTTACAGTAGCTGTTTGAAGAGTAACTCCATTTGCATCACGCAATTCAATTATTCTGTCTCCAGATGTTGAAGCATTTACCTCAACTGAAACTAATGTGCAAGCTGTTGTGCAATCAAAAATTAAATAGTGTTCATTATTAGATGTAAAAGTACTTCCACTTGTACTACTTTGAGTATTTCCTACATATTGGCTAGGTTGTAAAATGTGATTTTCGGCATAATAAGTTGTAGTTGAAGAAATTGAAGGCGTTGTAAAATTATTCCCAGTTCCTAAATCTGTCCCATTCGAAGGTGCATCAAACCAATGAATTACACCTGAACCTGTTGCAGAAACATTAACGGTTCCTGTGCCACAATTCATTCCTCCACTAACAACTGGTGCGGTAGGCATATTAATTGTAATATAATTTGTATTTGTAACTTGATCGCTACCTATACTATTTGTTGCTGTAAGAGAAACTGTATAATTACCATTTGTTAAGTATGTGTGAACTGGATTTTGAGTAGTTGAAGTTTGTCCATCACCAAAATCCCATAACCA
>JAVHRJ010000375.1:0-14137 GCA_036171595.1 Bacteroidales bacterium | reverse complement strand
ACTCATTCTAATAAATGTGGTGTTCCTTTAGTTGCAAATTTTATTGGGAACCCACTTATTGTAAATCAAGGTGGAACAGTTGCTTTTAATGATTTAACAACTGGTTCACCAACAGCATGGGAATGGACCTTTACAGGTGCTGCAACTACAACTTCTATTATTCAAAATCCACCTGCTATACAATATAATACTTTAGGATTATTTCCTGTTAAATTAAAAGTTACAAAACCAAATTTTGCAGATAGTATAACAAAACTTCAATATATTGAAGTAATTGACCCTACTGCTGTAAATTGTGATTTTGTTGGTAATCCTACTTGCATTGTTGCTGGAAGTAAAGTTAACTTTAGCGATTTAAGTACTAACACTCCAACAACTTGGGCATGGGAATTTACTGGCGGAACTCCTGCAACTTCAACAGTTAAGAATCCGCAAAATATTTTATATACTACTCCTGGTGTTTATTCAGTTAAATTAACTGCATCTAAATCAACAAGTAGTGACACTCTTACTAAAATAGGTTATATTAATGTAATGGATCCTGCCGATGTACCAAATGCTAATTTTATAGCTAATTTAACAAATATGCCAACAGGAACAAGCATTAATTACACTAATCAATCTACTGGATTATACGATTCGTTACATTGGTATTTTAGTGGTGGTGTGCCTAGTGAATCTACTGCAAATAATCCTTCAGGAATTTTATATAATACAGTGGGCGATTATGATGTTACACTAATACTTTTTAGTTCATCGTGCAATAATGATACTATTGTAAAACCATTATTTATTCATGTTTTTGACCCTGCTATTGTTGACCCTGTTCATGCTGATTTTCATGCAACAACAAGTCGTTTGCTTGTTCAAGGTGGTGCTGTAAATTTCGAGGATTTATCAACTGGAAATATTACAAATTGGCAATGGACTTTCCAAGGTGGAGCACCTGCAAATTCATCACTTCAAAATCCACAGAATATTAGTTATTCTTCACCAGGTATTTTTGATGTTTGTTTAATTGTTAGCAATAGTACTTATAGTGATACACTTTGCAAAAATGATTATATTGTGGTTTCAACAACTCCATGGCCTGGAGTAGGTTTTTGTGATACAATAAAAAATATTTTACCAAATGAACATCCGTTAACTTTTATGCATCTAGCTCCAAAATATTGGGGTTATGTGCCAGGACATAATGAATTATTGACTAAATATTATGCAGAAAAAGTAACAAATTACACATTTACACAAGTTTCTGGTTTAGTTGTTCCACCAATTAAATGCCACAGTGCTTCACCTGCAAATAAAGTTCGTTTTACTGTTTGGGATATTGATAATCAAGGATTACCTGGAGCTGTATTAGGAACAAAAGATGTTCTTATAAATACTTTTGTACCATTAATATACAAATCTATTATTTTTGATACTCCAGTTCCAGTAAACGGTCAATTTTATGTTGGATTCCAGTTATACTATAATAATCCAGTTGATACATTTGTTGTTTATATGTCACCAAATAGAAACGATTCGGCTAGCAATAATTTATTTATGAAAAAAAATGCTGGCTCAGCATGGCAAACCCCTACACAATTTTTTAATGATTCAATGCATGTAAATGTATCAATGGCAATTGAAATTATGGGATGCTTAGTTGGGGTAAATGAAATAAATATGGACTCTCAAATTTCTGTTTATCCAAATCCAACAAGCGATAAAATAAACATTAAGTTAATTGATTTTGTTCCAAACTCATTTAATTGTAAATTATACGATTTAACTGGAAGAAGTTTATTAACAGAGCCATTTAAAACAAATTCTAATTATTACGAAATAGACGTAAGTAGTTTTAAAAATGGAATTTATATGCTCGAAATTAATGTTGATAATCAAAAAACAATTAAAAAGATTTCGATAATTAAATAGAAATTTAACCTAAAATAAAAAAGGCTTCAAATAAATTTGAAGCCTTTTTTATATATACAAAGTAATTATTATACTTCAAAAGTATCGCCACTATTTAATAAATCGTTTACATTTTTAATTTTTGAATTATTTTTAGCATAGCTAATTTGCTCTTCAACCATATCATCGTATGTTGGATACATAGCTGAACGAATAACTCCTACAGCAACTGGGAAATGTGGTAACGACATTTTTGCTAACATTAATTGAATACCAGGATCTTGCTGATATTGGTCGTGTACTAAAATATCATTTTCTGTAATACCATTTTCGCCAATTCTTACAACTTCTAAACGAGTGCCATTTAATCTAATTCCTTTATCATGATTAACTCCAAAAATAAGAGGTTCGCCATTTCTTAGTATAACTTGATTATCATCTTTGGTATCTCTAGAAGTAATTTGTGCATGAATTTTATCGTTAAAAATAACACAGTTTTGTAAAACTTCAACAATTGAAGTGCCATCGTGTCTTGCTGCTTCAAATAAAACTTCTGTCATTAATTTAATATTATTATCAGGTACACGAGCAAAAAATGTTCCTTGAGCTCCCATAACTAATTCACCAGCGTTAAATGGATGTTCAATACTTCCATAAGGTGAGGTTTTTGAAATAGTTCCCATAGGTGAGGTTGGTGAATATTGTCCTTTTGTTAAACCATAAATCATATTGTTAAACAAAATTACGTTAAGGTCAATATTTCTTCTAATAGCATGAATAAAATGATTTCCACCAATAGCCATTGAATCTCCATCGCCGGTGGCAACCCAAACTGAAAGTTTAGGGTTAGAAACTTTCATTCCTGTAGCAACAGGAAGTGCTCTACCATGAATACCATGAAACCCATAAGTGTTTAAGTAGTAAGGGAAACGTGATGAACAGCCAATACCAGATACAAACATGAAGTTTTCTTTTTTGTATCCTATTTTAGGAAAAACATTTGCGACTGCTGCTAAAATTGCATGAGCTCCGCAACCAGTACACCATTTTACCATTTGGTCGCTAACAAAATCTTCTTTTGTAAGCTCAACGCTCGAACGTTCTATTGTATTTAATATTTGTTCCATAATTATTTCTTAAGTAATTTATTATATTTTTCTTTTAATTCACCAATCATAAAAGGTAAAGATTGTACTTTATTAGCCTGTTCGTAATTAAATTTTGGTAATGTCATTCTTAAATAAGACACAAATTGTCCGCTATTTAATTCGCAAACAATAATTTTCTTAAATTTACTAAAAACCTCAGTGGTGTTTTTTGGCAATGGCATTATGTGTCTAAAATGAGCATGACTAACTTTTTTACCGTCTTTTTGCATTTCAATTACTGAATCTCTAATTACGCCCTTTGTACCTCCCCAGCTAACAACTAATAAATCACCTTCAGGTTCGCCAAATACTTCTTGAGGTGCAACATAATTTGCTACTCTCTGAACTTTTTCGGCTCTTAAATTAACCATTATTTCATGATTTAACGGATCGGAAGATACGTTTCCTGAAATATTTTCTTTTTCTAAACCACCAATTCTATGACGCAAACCTTCTGTTCCTGGAATTGCCCAAAAACGTGCTAATGTTTTTTCATCTCGTTTGTATGGTTTAAAATTTGTATCATTAGCTTTTGCCATAGGAGGTACAATTTTAGGAAGATCTTTAGTGTCAGGAATTCTAAAAAGTTCTGACCCATTTCCTAATGAACCATCTGTTAATAAAACTACTGGGGTCATGTGTTCCATACTTATTTTAGCTGCCTCGTATGCACTATAAAAACAATCTGTTGATGATTCTGCAGCAATAACAACTAATGGACATTCACCATTCCTTCCAAACAAAACTTGATATAAATCAGATTGCTCCGATTTTGTTGGTAATCCAGTTGATGGACCGCCACGCTGAACATTTACTACCACCAAAGGTAATTCCATTATTACAGCTAATCCTAATGCTTCTGTTTTTAAAGAAAGACCTGGTCCTGAAGTTGTTGTACATGCCATTGAACCAGCAAAACTTGCTCCAATTGATGAGCAAATTCCAGCAATTTCATCTTCACATTGTACTACTTTTGCACCTAATGATTTATGTTTAGCAAGTTCAATTAAAATTTCTGTTGCAGGTGTTATTGGGTACGAACCCAAGTATAATTGACGTTCAGATTTTTCTGAAGCAGCTAATAATCCCCAAGCGGTAGCTATATTACCTGTTATGTTACGATAACGACCTTTTGGCATGTTTGCTTTACCAATTTTGTAAAAACATTTAATTTCTGGATTAATTTCAGCAAAATCAAAACCTGCTTTAACTACTTTTTTATTAAGCTCAACAATCTCTGGCCTTTTAGCAAATTTTTTCTCTAAATATTTAAATGTATGATCTAAATTTTTACCATAAATTTTAAAAGCAATACCTAAAGCAAACATGTTTCTGCTTTTAAGTGTAGTTTTATTATCGATATTCATATCTTTTACACATTCTTTAATAAGAGTTGTAAAAGGAGCCGAAATAACATTATAATTTTTTAAACTACCATCTTTTAAAGGATTTGAACTATAACCCGACTTTTCCAAAGCTGAATCATCATAAGCATCAGAGTCAGTTATGATAATAGTATCATTTTTTACCCATTTTAAATTTGCACGTAAAGATGCAGGGTTTAAAGCAACAATTGTATCACAAATATCACCAAAAGTTAATATTTTTTTACAACCAAAATGGATTTGAAAACCCGAAACACCTGCTACAGTATTTTGTGGAGCTCTAATCTCTGCAGGGTAATCTGGAAAAGTGGTAAGGTCATTACCATCTTGTGCTGCTGTTTCTGCAAATAAGGTTCCCGATAACTGCATACCGTCGCCTGAATCGCCAACAAATTTTATAACAGCATCTTCTAATTCAACAACATTTTTTAATTCACTCATTACTTTAATTTTTGATTATCAGATAGATATTATTAATAATTATTTTTTTTAACAAAAATCAAAATTATATAATTTTATTAATAATATATCTAATTTATTCGATATTTTTTATAAATAATTTAATGTTTGTATAGGTTTTAATATTTTAAAATATTGCTATTTTTTTCTTACCTTTGTGAGTTTTAATAAAAGCTATGGCAGAAAAAAAAACTAAAAAAACAATAAAAAAAACTGTTAATTCAAACCTTTTAGATACTATTATAGAAGCTGTAAGAGATAAAAAAGGAGAAAATATTGTTACTGTAGATTTGCACGACATAACAAGCAGAGTTTGTGATTATTTTGTAATTTGCAATGCAGATTCTAGTGTGCATGTGCAATCAATTGCAAAAGGAGTTGAAGAAATTGTAAAAAAATCTCTTTCTGAAAAGCCTTTCTCAAAAGAAGGGATTTCAAATTCACAATGGGTTTTATTAGATTATGTATCGGTTGTAGTTCATATTTTAGAAACTCCTTTTAGAGAATACTATAATCTTGAAGGTTTATGGGCTGATGCAAAAATTATTCATAATTAATTTTTTTTTTAAAATTTATGGAAGAAGGTAAAATAAATAAAAGTAATAAGTTAAAACCAAAATTTAATATTTATTGGGTTTATGCTGTAATTTTATTAGTTTTTATAGGGTTAAATTTTTTTGATTTCAATAACAGTAAAAAAGAAGAATTAGACTGGGAACATTTAAAAGAAATGATAGTAAACAATGAAGTTAAAAAACTTGTTGTTGTTAATCGTGAAGTTGTTGAAATCTATTTAAGCGATAACCAATTAAATAACGAAAAATATAAAAAATTTCGCGAAAAAAATTCATTTACTTCTGGCCCTCAATTCTATTTTACAATTCTATCAATTGAAGGGTTTCAACAAAACCTAGATAAACTACAATCAGAATTGCCTATAGAACAACGTGTACCAATGAAAAGCGAAACACGTAAAGATGTTTTTGGCGATTTACTAACCTGGCTATTACCTTTAATTATTATAATAGTTGTTTGGCTTTTTATTTTTAGAAAAATGTCAGGCGGTGCTGGAGGTGGAGGTGCTGGAGGAATTTTTAATATCGGCAAATCTAGAGCTAAAGTTTTTGATAAAGATTCGTTACATGTAAAAATTGATTTTAAAGATGTTGCTGGTTTAGAAGAGGCAAAAATAGAAATTCGCGAAATTGTAGATTTTCTAAAAACTCCAAAAAAATACACTGAACTAGGTGGTAAAATTCCAAAAGGTGCACTTTTAGTTGGCCCTCCAGGTACAGGAAAAACTTTACTAGCAAAAGCTGTTGCTGGTGAAGCAAATGTTCCATTTTTCTCACTTTCGGGTTCCGATTTTGTTGAAATGTTTGTTGGCGTTGGAGCATCGCGTGTTCGTGATTTATTTAAACAAGCCAAAGAAAAAGCTCCTTGTATTATTTTTATTGATGAAATTGACGCCATTGGAAGAGCGCGTGGCAAAAATCCTAATATGGGGTCAAATGATGAGAGGGAAAACACACTTAATCAACTTCTTACCGAGATGGATGGCTTCGATTCTAATACTGGGGTAATAATAATTGCTGCAACAAACCGTGCAGATATGCTTGATAGAGCTCTAGTTAGAGCTGGCCGATTTGACCGTCAAATTCATGTAGAATTACCCGATTTAAATGAACGAAGAGACATTTATAAAGTACACTTAAAACCTTTAAAATATAGTGAAAATTTAGATATTGAATTTTTAGCTAAACAGACACCAGGTTTTAGTGGTGCCGATATTGCAAATGTGTGCAACGAAGCTGCATTAATTGCTGCACGTCACGATAAAAAAATAGTCGAAAAACAAGATTTTTTAGAAGCAATTGATAGAATTATTGGTGGTTTAGAAAAACGTTCAAAAATTATTACTGTTAGAGAAAAGAAAACAATTGCTTTTCACGAAGCTGGCCATGCTTCAATAAGCTGGTTATTAGAACATGCCAGCCCATTAGTAAAAGTTACAATAATTCCTCGTGGAAAATCGTTAGGTGCTGCTTGGTACTTACCAGACGAAAGGCAAATTACAACTCGTGAGCAAATTATGGATGAATTATGTGCAACTTTAGGAGGCAGAGCATCAGAAGAAATTGCTTTTGGGAAAGTATCGACTGGGGCATTAAACGATTTAGAAAGAGTTTCTAAACAGGCTTACGCTTTAGTTTCGTATTTCGGAATGAGTAAAGAAATTGGTAATGTAAGTTTTTACGACTCTACTGGTCAAAACGAATATTCATTTTCGAAACCTTATAGCGAAAAAACAGCAGAAATTATTGACAATGAGGTTAAGCATGTTATTGAAGAGCAATATGAAAGAGCAAAAAAATTACTTTTAGAAAATAAAGAAAAATTAATTAAATTGGGCGATTTATTGCTAGAAAGAGAAGTAATATTTAGCGACGATCTTGAAGAAATATACGGTAAAAGACCTTTCGAAAAAGATGAGATAGTTAAGTTAAAAAGTGTAATTGTAGAAGAAAAAAATGTAAAATCTGAAGTAATTACAGATGCAAATTCTGATAAAACAGAAAATACAATCGAAAATTAAACATTAAAAATTATGGAAGAAAATTGGGTACTTGCTTATAATTCAACAGATGAAGTTATTTGTGATAGAGCAAAAATAATACTTAAAAAAGAAGATATTAATTGTGTTGTTATGAATAAAAAAGATAGCAATTTTTTAATTGGCGAATATCAAATATATGTTAACATGGAAGATTTGGGTAAGGCACGAGAAATTTTAAAAGAATTAATGTATTGAATAATATTTTAGTAAGAGCTCTTACTGGAGCCATTTTCGTTTTTTTGTTGGTTGCTTCTATATTAATAGGAAGCATTTCATTTTATTTAATTTTCAGCATCATACTTATAATATCGATGCTCGAATTTTATAACCTGTCAAATTTTGCGTTAGCAAACCCACAAAAGTGGCTTGGAATTTTTACTGGATGGCTTTTTTTTACTGCAAATTATTTTTATGCAATCGATTTTATTCAAGCCCGATACTTTATTGTTTTTATACCAATTTTTGTACTGTTTTTTATTAATGAACTTTATTTATATCACAAAAGACCTTTTACTAGCTTAGCTTATTCGTTTATTGGTTTAATTTACATTGCCGTACCCTTTTCATTATTAAATTATTTTGTTTTTCGTAATAATATAAACATTTCTGACTTAACAGACATTTCTAATTATGAATATTTAATAAATCAAAATTTATTTAATTCTCAAAAAATTTATTACACTCCATATTTAATATTAGGTTTTTTCAGTTTGATATGGCTTTACGATACATTTGCCTACATAGTTGGTATTCTAATAGGTAAACATCGTTTATTCGAAAGAATTTCACCAAAGAAATCGTGGGAAGGTGCCATTGGTGGTGCCGTTATTACAATTGGACTTTCAACATTATTTCCATACTTCTTGCCAATTTTAAAATGGAATCAATGGTTAATCTTTTCAATATTAATAGTAATATTTTCTACTTATGGCGATTTGATAGAATCGCTATTTAAAAGAAGTTTAAATATTAAAGATTCTGGGAAAATATTACCTGGGCATGGTGGAATATTGGATAGATTTGATAGCGTGTTAATTGCATCACCTATTGCATTTATTTATTTGCAATTTTTAAATTAATATCTTTTCTTTGTAAAAATGTAACAAATGACTAAAGCACCAAAAAATATTTCATCTGCTAAAATACATAAAGAAGGTTATTTTATAATTGCTTCATTTGCCATAATTTTATTAGCTCTAAACCTTATTGTATTTTACTTTCTTGATGAATATAAAATAATCGATTTCGTTTTTGCATTTGCTTCGCTAGTGTTTTTTGCACTTATTGTTTTATTTTTTAGAGTTCCAAAACGAATATTATTTGGCGAAGAAAATAAAATTTATGCTCCTGCCGACGGTAAAGTTGTAGTTATAGAGCAAGTGTTTGAAAAAGAATATTTTAAAGATTACAGAACGCAAGTCTCTATATTTATGTCACCTCTAAACGTTCATGTAAATTGGGTTCCGGTAAACGGCGTTGTTCAATATCTTCAGTATCACCCTGGTAATTATTATGTTGCATGGAAACCAAAAGCTTCAGAAGAAAATGAAAGATTTACAACAGTTTTTAGAACAAAAGATAACGTAGAAATTTTAATGAGACAAATTGCCGGGAAATTAGCGCGACGAATAGTTTCTTATGCAAAAACAGAGAAAGAATATTTACTTGGTGAGCAAATTGGTATTATAAAATTTGGTTCGCGTGTTGATGTATTTTTACCCCCTAATGCAAAGCTTTTAGTAAAAATAAACGAAAAAGTAAAAGGTAATAAAACCGTAATTGCTGAGTTGTAACTTTGTTATTTAATAAATATAATTGGCTTTGGTAAAGAAATTTGCCTCATAGCTTCAATTGCATATTGGTCGGTCATACCTGCAATATAATTTACTATAATTTGATTTGTTTTGTCTTTTGTTTTATTATAATATGCATCCATTCTTTCTAAATATAATCCAAATGAACGATCAATTTTTAAATCCAATATCTTATAATCCTCATAATTATTTCCGTACTTAATTTTAAGTTCCGAAAAATGCTCAAAAAGTGTAGCAATTATTTTTTTACAAAACTTTCCAAATTCTAACATTCTTTTATTATTGTATAGGTATTTATAATTAAATATTTTAAGTTCGTTCATTAATTCGTAGTACTCATCAGAAAGTTTTATTTCTGACGAACTTTTAGAGCTTTCAATTAAGTTTATCACAAAATGGTTAATAATTTCTCCATTTTTATTTCCTAGCTTTTTTGCAATCTTTTTCGGAACATTTTTTATGTTAATAAAATCTTCGACCATAAATGCATCTTCTAAATCGCGACCTAAATATGCTATTTTATCGGCAAAACGCATTATACATCCTTCGTATGTGTTAGGAATGCTAGCTCTATCATTTATCTTATCTAAATTTTTTATCTTATTTGAAGGTAAAATAGCTCGGTCAAATTTTTCACCACAATGGCAAATTATTCCATCTAACACAGCGTAAGTTAAATTTAAACCAAAACCATCTTGAGCAAGATGTTCGGCAATTTTATAACTGTGAATTTCGTGCATAAACGAGTTCGGCTTATTTAAAGCTTCACACAAAGCTTCTTCGCCAGTATGACCAAATGGAGCATGTCCTAAATCGTGTCCTAATCCAATTGCATAAGCCATTTCAGAATCTAACTGCCAACCATAATTATTTAAACCTTTACAAACCGATGCAGATATTGTTGCTACATGTAAAACATGCTCAATTCTAGTACATACATGATCGTTTTCGGGGGCAAAAAACACTTGGGTTTTGTGTTTTAATCGTCTAAATTCCATCGAATGTAATATTGCTGTTTGGTCGCGAAAGTATTCACCCCTAATCGGAAATTCTTTAAAAATTCTTCTTTTCTTATATAAATTATCTGTTAATGGATTTTTCATTTTATAAAATTAATAAAAAAATACTTTTATATTAATATTATTATTAATTTAGCAGTATTAACAAACTATTTGTTTCCATACTTTGAAAGCTTTAACGTACATATTGTTTTTTGCTATATTATTTAATTTTGATACAACTTATTGTTTTTCACAAAAATCTGCAACAAATTTCGAATTATCAAATAATTCCTCATTGCAGTTTTTAGAATTAGCAAAAAACAATTTTCCAGATAGTATTGAAAAGGCTATATATTACAGTAAATTGGGCCTTGAAAAATCGAGAGTTGAGCATAACGAAAAAAACGAAACACAGTTTCTTGATATTTTAGGAAAATATTACTATGTATCTGGCAATAAAGAGGAAGCTTTAGTTTATTTAAGAACTGTACGAGCTAAATATGAAGAACAAAAAGATGCTAATAATTTAAGTAATACTTTAAATAGAATAGGTTCTATATATAAAGAATGGGGTTTGTTAGACGAAGCAATGCGATTTTTTGTAAAAGCACTAAAAATTGCCGAAAATTCTAATGTTATTATTTGTCAAGAGCGAATTGCTCAAAGTTGCAATAATATAGGATTACTTTACAAAGATTTACAAGAATACGATAAAGCTTATGAATATTGCTTTAGAGCATTAAATTATTACAAAAAAACAAATAACCAAAAATTAATTGCATATACGCTAAATAATTTAGGTTTAATTCATAAGTGGCTAAAACAGTACGATAAAGCTATAAGTTATTTTAACGAATCATTATCTATAAAAAAAGAACTAAATGATAAAATTTCAATTGCAAATAATATTGGTAATATTGGTGATGTATATTCACTTTTAAAAAAATACGATTTAGCTCTAAAGTATTATAACGATGCATTAACTATTATGCTTAAAAACGATGAAGATTATGGTATTGCAACTACAAAATTAAATATTGCTTTAGTTTATATTAACCAAAATAATCCAAATAATTCTTTAGAATTATTAAGTAATGCTTTATTAATAGCAAAAAAGAATAATTTGAAAGATCTCGAAAAAGAAATATATAAAGCATTTTCGCAAGCATACGAAAAAATGAATAACGATAAACTTGCATTAAACTATTTTCAGAAATACTCAAATCTAAAAGATAGCATTTTTAACGAAAACAATTCAAAAAGTATTTTCAAAATAGATATCGCTTATAACTCCGAAAAAATTGAAAAAGAAAACGAAAATTTAAGGCTAAAAAGTCAAATTAAAGACGAAGAGTTATTTAAACAAATGTCAGTAAAATATGCTCTAATGTTGATTTTGGCAATTATTTTTTTTATTGGATTATTAATTTTTGCAAGGTCAAAAATAATGCAAAAATCTAGGAAATTACTCGAAGAAAAAAATCATCAAATAGAGCATATTAACGAAGAACTTGTTTCGGTAAACGAAGAACTCGACAATAGAGTAAAAGAAAGAACTTTAGAACTCGAAAAAGAAATTAACGAAAAAGAAAACGTTATAACCGAAGTAAAATATGCGTATAAAAAAGCCGAAGAAGCAAACTTGCTTAAAGATGCTTTTCTTGCTAACATTAATCACGAAATTCGTACACCACTTAGTGCAATAATAGGACTTTCGGAGGTGTTACAAAATAAAATAACAAAATCAAAAGATTTAAATATTTCAAAATATGTAGAAGGCATAAATCAAAGTGGGCAACGATTATTAAGCTTATTAAATAACATATTAGATATTAGCAGAATAGAAGCTAATGATTTTAAAATAAACATGATTGAGTGCGATTCAAATAAAATAATTAATCAGGCTCTCGATTTATCGATATTTACAATTAATGAAAAAGGTTTAAAACTTACACGTAATGCTTCTGAAACGCCAAATATAGTAGCTGATAAAGAGATTTTAGTTAAAGTTATAGCTGATATTATAAATAATTCAATAAAATACACAACAAAAGGTGAAATTATTGTTGAAAATGGTTTTAATAAAAGTTCAAACGAGGTTTATATTAAAATAACCGATACAGGTATTGGAATAGACGAAAGTTATTTACCTCATGTTTTTGAAACATTTAGACAAGAAAGTATTGGTTATGCTAGGTTATATCAAGGTGCAGGACTTGGTTTGCCTTTAGCTTATAGATTATTAAAGCTAATGAATGGTAAAATTGAAATTTCGAGTAAGAAAAATTCAGGAACCACAGTTACAATTTTTATTAGCTCATCGCAAAATAATTCTAATTTAAATGAGAATATCTCTTATAATAGCACAATTATTCCAAACGATGAACTACTAAATAAAAAACATGATATTTTACTTGTTGAAGATGATAAGTTTAATTCTTTATTTTTACAAACAATATTAGAATCGATAGGTGATGTTTCGGTAGCAAATGATGGAAACGAAGCCCTACAAATTGTTAAAAATAAGTACAACCAAAATAAAGTTTTTGATATTGTTATTTTAGATATTAATTTACCTGAAAATTGGGAAGGCATTGGCTTAAAGAATGAAATAATTAAATTTTATAATAAATATAACAACGTGCCATTTATTGCACAAAGTGCATACTCACAAAAAAGCGATAAGCAACGAATATTAAATGAAGGGTTTATTGAATTTTTAACAAAACCAGTTGATTCAGAAAAACTTCTTAACACAATAAAAAATGTGTTAGTAAAAAAATAATTGATTAAATTAAAGTTCTACAAATACTCAAAAACTTTGTCGATTTTTAACAAGTAAATCACAATTGTTTTAGTGTATGATTACAATTCTTACAAGCACATTATTTTACTTTGGGTATTCAATTCTAGAATGGTAAATATTTTTTAATTTCTTTTTAAAAATTTCTTTTGCCTCAAAAATTTCGCGAAGAGTAATAGCAGCATTATCAAATTGTTTTTCTGTCATTTGATATTTTATAATATTTTCAACAAGTTCATTTATTGATTGTTCGCTATAATTTTTTAATGTACGTGCCGATGCCTCAATAGCATCTGCCATCATTAACACGGCAGTTTCTTTTGTAGTAGGTGGCTGACCTTTATATGAAAATTTTTGTAAATCGACCTCGGAATCAGGAAAGTTTTTAATAAAAGTTTTATAAAAATATTGAACTTTTGTATTGCCGTGATGAGTTCTTATAAAATCAATAACTTGTTCCGGCAAGCGATATTTGCGAGCAGTTTCAATACCATAAGAAACATGACCAGTAATTATTTCGGCACTTTTTTCTAAATCTATTTCATCGTGTGGGTTTGAGTTAGGATTTTGGTTTTCGATATAAAAATGTGGTAAACTCATTTTACCAATATCGTGATAAAGGGCACCAGCTCTTATAAGTAAAGAATTTCCTCCGATTTTGTAAATAACCTCTTCGGCTAAATTTGCAACTTGTAATGAGTGTTGAAATGTTCCAGGAGCTTTTTCGGCAAGGGTTCTTAAAAGTTTTTGGTTAGTATCAGAAAGTTCCATTAAAGTAACATCAGATAAAAATCCAAATATTTTTTCAAAAATATAAATTAGTGGATAAGCAGCTAATATCATAATACTATTGCCAACAAACCAGCTAAAATTTCTTAATCGGATATTTCCAAAATTTCCTTCTTGAACTACTGCAATTCCTAAATAAACTACACAATATGCAATAAGAACAAAAATTGCAGCCATAAAAAGCTGCCCCCTTCTTCGAACATTTGCTAATGAAAAAAT
>JAVHRJ010000374.1:0-14173 GCA_036171595.1 Bacteroidales bacterium | reverse complement strand
ACATGGTCGTTAAAAAGAAATTTCATTTTTATGATACTTCTGTAACCATTTATGCAATACAATTAATACCCAAATACGATTATATAAATAATTTTTACCATTAAAAAATTCATTAATTAATTGTTCAACAAATTCAAATTTAACAAAGCCATATTTTTCAATTACAGTTTTTGATAGATTCTCTTCTATCAAAAACCGAAGTTCTTTTTTCAACCATTTCTCAAGCGGAATTGCAAAGCCTTGTTTTGGTCGATCGAAAAACTTTTCCGGAACATATTGAAACAATATTTCCTTTAGCAAATATTTTGTTGTTCCATTTCGGAATTTCAGTTTTGGAGAAAGATTTAATGCGAATTCAACAATCCTGTGATCTAGGTAAGGCACACGTGCTTCCAGCGAATAATGCATGCTTGCCCTATCAACTTTCACCAGAAGATCGTCTTGTAAGCAAAAATTCAAATCGAAGATGGCTTGTTTTTCGATGGGTTTCAATACTCTGTTTAAATGGTTTATTTCAATACCAAAATTGTTTAGGCGTTCAGTATTTACTGAGCCTGGATAATTAAGGAAATTATATGAAAGCATATTTTCTAACTCTGAAAACGAGAAAAAATATTGTTCCTGCGAAAAAATATGACTGTATTGCAAATTTTCAGTAGGATATTTAAAATAAACTGCATGACGCTTAAATTTAGAATTTGATTTTGAAAGGGCAAACTCAATAAAATTACGAGATGCTTTAACAATTGGGTTATTAAGCCGTCGAGCCCAATGATATGCACCATATCCTAAAAACAATTCATCACCACCTTCGCCTGAAAGAGCCACCGTTACATGTTTTTTTGCTAATTTTGCAACAAGCATAGTAGGAATAGCCGATGAATCAGCAAAAGGTTCGCTATATGTATCAAAAACAGTTTCAATTAAGTCGAGGGCATCTTTGTATGAGACAATAAACTCATGATGATCTGTGCCTAGATAATTGGCAATAGCTTTTGCATACACAGATTCATTGTAACGATTTTCTTCAAACCCAATAGAAAAAGTATTTACTTTTACACCTGATAAATTAACTGCATTTGCAGTAATTAAACTAGAATCAATGCCACCACTCAAAAAAACGCCAAAAGGCACATCACTTTTAATTTGATATTGAACTGAACTCATTAATAAATCACTGAGCCTTACAATTGCCTCTTTTTCTTTTATTATTATTTTTTCTGAGATATGTTTATTGACCGACCAATATTTATGCGATTCAATTTTGTTTTCTGAAATTTTTAGCCATTTCCCTGATTCTAATTTTTTAATACTTTGATAGATAGAGTGAGGTGCGGGAATAAACCCCAAATGTAAAAAATGATATATTGCGTTGCGATCAATTTCTTGTGGTACAGATGATATTTGAGTAAGAGCATTTAATTCTGAAGCGAATGCAAAATTTTGTCCATCCCAAAAATAATAGAGTGGCTTAATTCCAATACGATCGCGAAAAATTAAGAGTTCATGTTGTTGTTTATCATAAATGGCAATTGCAAACATGCCATTTAATTTTTGAACAAATTCTGAACCGTAGTAAACATAGGCTTCAAGAATCACTTCCGAATCAGAAGATGTTCGAAAATCAATTTTATGTTGTTGTTTTAGTTCTGCTGCAATTTCTCGATAATTATAAACTTCTCCGTTATATACCATCACATAACGGTTATCGGCAGAATGCATGGGTTGGTTGGCACTATCAGACAAATCGAGTATGCTTAACCGACGATGTCCTAATCCAATGAAATTATCGGAATAAAAGCCAAAAGCGTCTGGTCCGCGATGAGCAAGCGCATTCGTCATTGCATGCAATTCGGCTTCTGAAAAAGCATTATTTGGCGAATAATATCCGGCGATGCCACACATGCTATTTATGCGTAATAAAAAAGTTCAACAAAATACATTTTATGATAACATACAATCGCTTCGAAAAAATTGCAAGAGGGTATTTTTTCATAAATTTTAAAAGGTAAAACAGACTTCTTGATTTTTCTCCTAAAATTGCCAAATGCAGAGCTACGTAACTTTCTCCGAATGCATCAATAATTTTATGATATTTCCCGAAATTTTGTTGAACAAACTCATCTCTAAAGGCATATTGAATGGTCAGTTCTTTGCGTAAGACTAAATTTTTTTCTTGACCCAGAGATTGTACAACACTTCTGCTTTCATGGTTATACATTCTTGAGCTGATTCGGTTATCTGTTTTAATGCTATAATGGGACAAAACCCGCAACCAAAGTTCCCAGTCTTCGCTTCCTGCCAAATTTCGATCTTCGTTAAATAAGAAATTTTGAGTTACATCGGCTCTCATAAAACAACCATTGCAACTTAGCGGATTACCTCTGATAAGAATGTTTATGTTATCGTTTTTTAATTTACTTACTTTAAATAATAATTTGTCGTTATTATTCACAACTTCATATCCCAAATGAAGAAATGGAGGTTTATGATACTTTAAAATACTCTCATATGCATTTGAAAAATGATTTGGAAGCAATACATCATCGGAATCTAAAAATGTAATATAATCTCCTTTGGCACGAAGAACCCCATAGTTTCTGGCAAAACCACGTTCTGAATTTTCAATTTTAAAATATTTAATTTGGGAATTTTGTAACTTTTCAATAATTTCATCAGTATTGTCTGTACTGCCATCGTCAACAATAATTAATTCAAAATTCTCATAGTTTTGACTTAATACAGACTGTATCGTTTTATGAAGAAACGAGGCCCTGTTGAAAGTTGGAATTATTATTGAAAAAAATATATTGTGCTGCATTAATGAGACATTCAATGGTTACATTACACCTTCAAAGATAATAACAAAAAAATAAATTCCGAAACCAGCCCTACTTTAAATGAATAATCGTTTAATAATTGCCAGTGTTCTTCTGGTAAATATCTGTGATGCATCTACCCATATTGCATTGAACAAATAACTTAAAGCAACGCTTCTCTCCTTTTCCAATGCCGCATGAATTGCAATATATGAAAGCATATGCGCATAAATTTTTTTTATTTTAGAACCATTTTTATTCATAAAAGTATTATCTTCTTTCAAGCATTTTATAAGAAGATTTGCTCTATCAATCAATCCCGCTTTGCTAAAATTCAAAACGCTTCTATTCTCATGATTAACAATTATTGATGTGATAATAGAAGAATGATGAATGCAATACCTTGCAGATAATTTTAACCACAACAAATAATCCTCTGTTCCTGACAACTTTCGATCCTCACTAAATGGATTTCCCAAAGCAATATCTTTGCGCATAAAAACGCCATTGCAACTCAATATATTTCCTTTTAAAATTTGACTATTAATATTAGAAATTAATGGTGATTTAGAAAAAACATTCGTTGTACTATTTTTAAACTCATAATTCAAATGAAAAACTTCCGGTGTATTGTTTTCCTGAATGAACTGTAGAGCAGTTGACAAGTGATTTGGGTATGCTAAATCATCTGAATCAAAAAAATTCACATAATCACCATTTGCTTTACTAACTCCAAAATTTCTTGCAACACCCCTCTCTTCATTTGCTTTTTTATAATATGAAATCCGTCGATCGCTTATCGATGTTACAACCTGTTCTGTATTATCAGTGCTTCCATCATCAACTACAATTATTTCAAATTCTGAATAAGATTGAGTCAGCAGAGAGTGAATTGTCTGTTCAATTAATGAGGCACGATTATATGTAGGAATTATGATTGAAAAGACCATAGAAACCAGTAAATTAAAATTTGTCCATAGACAAAAAATCTCGCAAATGAATATGTTTAACACCTTTGTATGAACCAATGATATATTCATCCATTGAAACTACATATTTGGGATAATTATCTTGTATAAGCAATAAATTTCCAAATTCTCTATTTCGGACCTTTTCATCAGTAATAATATATGCTACCTGAACATATAGATATTCTCCATTTTTTTGAGCAACAAAATCAATTTCCTGATCATTACTTACACCAATTCCTACTTCATATTCTAGATTAATTAAGTGCAGAAACACCACATTCTCAAGAACAGATGGAACTGAAAAATTATTCAATCCAAGTAAAGCATTTCTTAATCCCCAATCTTCAAAATAATACTTATTATTGGTCGCAAAAATATTTTTACCAGATAAGTTTATTCTTTTGATTTTATAGATAAAAAAAACATTTTGCAAATATTGCAAATAACTCAACACAACTTTTGTTGATATATCTATTTTCTGTGATTTGAGGTAATCGCTAATTTTTTTTGCTGTAAATAAGTTGCCTGTATTGTTTGCCAGATATTTTATTAAATTTTCAAAAAAATCAACATTTCTGATTTTATATCGATGTATGACATCTTTATAAATTATTGTCGAGACAATATTTTGCAGGTAATCAAAAACAACATCATCACGATTTATAAGGTTTTTAAGAAATGGAAGTCCTCCCCATTTCAGATATTTTTTTAGTGCTTCGTTGTCATTTTCTAATGCATGAAAATTTAAAAATTCTAAATATGTTAATGTATCAACCTTAATCTCAATATATCGTCCACTCAAATAGGTTGCTAAGTCGCCCGATAACAAATTTGCATTACTTCCGGTACAATAAATATCTACATTTTTTTTATTCTGAAAATGGCGAAGTGCTTTCTCGAATTGCTGAATATCTTGTATTTCATCAACAAACAAATAATTTTTTATTTTTGATTCTATCTTTGATTCGACATACATTATAAGACTTTTATTGTCGGTAATAAAATCAAAGTCATTTAATTCCTTATCTACATAAATAATATTAGCTGCCTTATCTTTCGATTTTATATGCTGAATAATTGTTTTTAGCAAATACGATTTCCCAACCCTACGCTGACCAATAAATACTTTTATTAAATCGGTATTTATAAACGGTACAACCTTGGCTATATATTTTTTTCTAACGATTAAATCTTTACTCATAAGTAAAACATAAGACGACAAAGATATAAAATTTACTTATAAGTAAAACAAAAATTTACAAAACAAATTAACGAAACCAAAATAATTATAACCTTTTACTTGCCATACAATTCCTCTAATGAGTGCATCATTTTATCTAACGAAAATCGTTTATTTACATCAATGCTCCCTTGTAATCTAAAATTTTCCGCCACAGTTTTGTTTTCTAATATTTCAATTATTGCGTCATAAATTGCATCTGAATCTTCATAAGGAACAACCATTGCATTTTGATGGTCTTTAATAAACTCGTTTGCAATCCCAGAAAGCGTGAAAATAGATGGAATGCCTGATGCCAAAGCTTCCACATAAGTTTGCCCAAAAGCTTCTGCTTCCGAAGAAATAGGAACATGAACAAACACGTCAAAAAGTTTGTATAATGCAAAAATATCAGCCTCAAATAAAATTTCAATATAATTTTTAACCGGTATTGTTTTTAGCAATTCCTTAATTGTATTTTTATAGTCTCCATCAGCATTCGCAAGAACCAATAAAGCATCAGGATATTGTTCCAATACTTGATTAAATGCTGGAATAATGTATTGAATACCCTTCCACTCTGTATATCGAGAAATTACCCCAACCACAGGATGTTTTCGATTCAGGTTGTATTTCTGATTTAACTCAAATACTTTAGATTCCGGCACTTTTCCAAACTCATTTAATTGAAACCCATGGTGAATAAGATGTACTTTTTCTTTAGAGACCCTTTCTTGCTTAATTAAAATATTTTTAACCACTTCTGTGATTGCAACAATATCAGTAGAAAGCCAATTAATTAGCTTATCGTATTTTACTGCTTTTGGATAATAAACATGATGATAATTTGAATGGTGTCTCGTATGAATTCTTTTAGGAATTCTTGCTAACCATGCGGCAGTGAGCCCAACAATATTTGCATCGAATAAATGCGTATGAACAATTTTAGTTTTATTCTTTTTTAAGATTCGATATGTTTGTAAAATTGCACATGGTATATCTTTCTTACCATTGTAAGTTATTCTGGCAACAGGAATATTATTTCGTTTAAAAAAGGTTTCTAATTCAGAATTGTTGGGATTCAATAAAATAAAATTCAAAATAAATTTGTCTTTATTTATAGATTGTGCAATCCACTCAAATGCGAGGGCTTTGTTTATGTTAGAAATAATGTATGTAATGCTTAATTTCAAATTTGAAAATAAAATTAGTATCGACCAAAATATTTATAAAAAGGGACTATTTTCACAGCGATATTTTTATAAATTAGTTCTTCTTCGTGATCAAAAGTAATAATAATTCCATTCGTAAGTTTCAGATAAATACAAGCATTGTATAGTCCTTTTAATTCCCTTTCTTTTGTCGATGCATCTGAAACAGCATAGCATATTTGAAAAGCATTAAAGTGATTTTGGTCTTTAACAATAATATCGCATTCGTATTTATCTTTAAAATAGAATATTTCTTTTTCATTTTTTAACATTTCCATGATAACCATATTTTCGAAAAGTTTCCCTTTGTTTTCGGATATTTTAAAATCAATTGCATGTAGCAAGCCCGTATCAATTACGTAAGCTTTTTTATCGCTTTTTACCTGTTTTATTTCCGAAAAACTAAATCGGCTAATTTCTTGTGTTATAAAAACGGAATTACAATAATCAGCATACTCATAAAGGTATTTGTTGCTGATTTTATATCCCATCGATTTTAAATCATTGTAAATTTTATTAATGGAAAATGGGACTGTAATAGACGCAAACAGTTTTTTTATAAAAAACTTTAATATTTCCGGACTTGATATTTTGTAACGCTCAACAATGTCGCGATAAATCATTACATTAAAATATTGTTGTAATACTTTTTGTTTTGTTCTAACATCGAAGTTTACTAATTCGGGAAACCCCCCTCCAAATAAATATTGTTCGGAAAGATTAATTATTTTACTTCTATTTGCTTGAGTATTAATAACCAAATTCGAATATTTACTGCGTAGAAATTCATTGAAATTATATGGGAACACCGTATATGAAATAGTTCTTCCTCTCAATTCTGTTGCAATTTCGGTGCTTAATAGTTTTGAATTAGAACCTGTAATAAATATTTTTTTTGATTTGGTATCGAAGACTCTTCGTACGAATTTTTCCCAACCTTGCACATTTTGTATTTCATCAAAAAAGAAATATACATCGCCTAAGCTAATGTTCGGAAATAACTCTTGGTAGGACTGTAAAATTAAATCTAGTTCACTATGTTTAATATTGAGACGTTCGTCTTCAAAGTTGAAAAAAACAATATTTTCTTTGGCAACTTTTTTTTTGTAAAGTTTATTGATTAAATCATAAAGAATATAGGTTTTCCCACATCGTCGTGTTCCAATTATACTTACAATTATACCTAAATCCAAAGGTATGCTTAAATCTCTATTTATTATTTCGGAAACCATAAATCCTTGATTTTCTAAAATAATATCTTTTAAAACTTGTTTCATGTGCTTATAATTTGTTTTTATTTAGCACATGAAACTCACTATGTTTTATCATGAACCTGACTGTAAAAATGCAACTCGTTGCCAGTTTTACTCGAATATAATTTATTTTGTAGAGGTTATTCGTATTTTGTGTGACGCATGTATATAGGTATTTCATTTAGTTTTTGTGCTTTAATACCAATCAAAATCTTTTTCTTCAGCAAATGTAGTTTATTTTACCAAACAAACATTGTTTATTTTAGTAATTTTTACTAAAATATTTATACTTAATTGCCTTGAACCTAAACTAAAAAAAACCGATAAAATTCAACAAACCAACCAAAAGCAGAACCTTACTTCAATAATAAAAACCTTTCGCCAGTATTTTCATCAACAATTTCGCGAGAGACTTTATTAGATAATAAACTATCTAATTTTACATTTTTGGTGATTATTAAATAATTTACTTTATACTCGTCAATAAAATCGACTCTGCTTTGAGCAATACTTTTAAATTTTCCTTTTAGTTTTTGCTTATAATGGAGCTCCAATAATTATCTCTTTTTGGTAATCTTGCGCATAAGATGGATCAAATGGCTGAAAATTATCTGATGAGATTGCAACAGGAAAAGTTATTGAACTACTATATGCCAAATATTGGTCGTTTCTTCAAAATTTAGTGGTATAAAAAGCGAAAAATAAAAAAATAGTGTTATATTTGAAAATGTAAATTTGTTAAAAATTCTATCTTAACAAGTGTGAAAAAATGTCCTATTTATAGGGAGTATCATAATGCAACTATAAAGTTGGAGTTAATCAAAAAATAATATTTCATTTTTTTTCTGATAACTCAAAAATAATAAATCATTGAAGACCCCAATAATATAACATAGACCTATTAATAAAAAAGGATATGCCATATGAAAAAATCTAAATTCTGTGCCCTTCAAAATAATCGGAAATAATAAAATGAGAAACAATGGAATTGACAAAATAAAATACGTTTTTTTATCTTTCCGAAATAATACAACAAGTCCAACAAACCCAAAAATTAAACATAAATAATACATTAAAGATTGAGAAATCTTCAAAATCCATTGATATGGATGATAGCAAACTGATTTTTTATTAATTGGCAAATAATAACTGCCACTATGGATTAGAAATTTTTTACAGAGAATAAATGGAGTGGCAAAATAATAAAAAAGTTTATTTTCTTTTTTATAGATTTTTGTCAGATTATTAAACTTTTCAATAGTCAATTTTTCAAGTGAATCGGATCGGTTTTTTTGATATTTTAAATAAACAGATTTAGTTTCTTCAATCTTATCCATAGTTAATTCTTTGCTAAAAATTCTAGAAGGGAACTGATATTCGCAAGGCAAATTATGAAATTCAAAATAGCATCCAGCACTGTTTTTATCCCAATAGATAAAACTTTCTCCAATGGTCGTAACAAAATTTCTATAAGCAAAATCGGCTTTGGAATAATTGTATCCAGCGTACGGATCTTGTTGAAATGGAACAAATTTGTTGAGTACAATGTAATTGCGAATAATCCATGGGGCACTTAAAATTATTAAGGCACAAGATACCAGCAATGTATTCCTCAAAATAGTTTTAACAAAGTCTTTATTTTTATGATAATATTCATAATAAATAAATTCAACACCGAGTATTAAAAATAGCAAGCATAAATATGGCCTAAACAGAACTGCTAATCCAAGAAATATTCCGGTATAAATTAAATCTGTACTTTTTCGATTTTGTGCTAAAAATTGATAATAATGGTATGTGCAAATACAGAGAAAACTAATCCCAAAACTTTCTGATAAAATATAATAATCAAAAAATGTGACATTTAAACTAATACAAGAAAGCACAATAAAAAACCAAAATGCTTTTCTGTTTTTAACAAACTTTTCACATAATAAGGCAAGATAAAAAATAGCAATACTTTCTATTAATGTTTGTAATAATACAACAATACTCAATGCAATTTGCTTTGAAAATAATAAACGAAATGGATAATAAACCAATCCAACATAAGGCATCCTTCCTGCTTTTGCTGAATAATAATAATAATGCCCTTCATTTATAAAATTATCAACTGGAGCAATATAGGATGATGCATCTCCACTATAACTGGCAATTCCTAGAACTGATTCTGGATTTGCACAATTAGTTAAAAACACAAGATACAGTACTGTAATTAGTTTAATAACAAAAATCACAAGAATAATAACAAAACTGCTATTATATTTAACAATTATAGGATTTTTCATGATTTTTTTCAATTGAAAGTTTTGTTATTTGAAAATTTCAGATTTTCAGAATAAACAATATTAAGTATGCTATCACATATACATGGTCTATAATGCGACGTCTCATAATAGTTGTAAAAATTATTTGTAATCTGATTAATCCCGGAAAAATCAAAAATATTTTCTTCGCCAAATAAACCATTTAGATATTTCATGTCATTTTTATTAAATTTAATTTGATCATAAAGCGGATTAATAATAATTTTATATTTGGTCTTATGAGACCGTAAAATAGAATTAATACTTTCTAATAATATTTTTTGGTCATTAAATATAATGGGATTAGAAAAGATTTGAGTAGTATCTCTTTTATAAAATACATGTTTTTTATCTGCATAATAAGAATTTCTATTATTTTTAATTTGATTATCGTATGAATAAAATGTAAGTTGATTAGTTTTTTTATCCTGCTTGCAAACATTGTTTGTTATTCCAAATTGAAACATATAAGCTTTCTTTTCTCCTGTAAGATATATCTCTGTTATGGCAAACATGGCTTTTGGGAAAAACCCCTTAAACATTTCTAAATGAAAAGAAAAATAGGATTCTTTAGAAAGAGCTGGGTGTTTGATAAATAAATGACCATTACGGTTTTTTATTACCGCCAGTGTACTAACATCTAAAATAATTAATGCATTTTTAATATCTATTTTTAACTCATTTAGAAGTTTTAATTTACAATTAATACCATAAATACTTTCTTCCGATGCATTAAAGTGAAAACTATTCCCATTAATAAATTTATTCCATGTTTTAATTTGATAAAAAAAAGATCTGGAATTTCCAAAAATAAAGGAATTATAATTATACTTCTTATAGTTTCTTAAAAATAATTGTGTAGATTGAAAATCTCGATTCGAAAGAATTTGAAATGTTTTATTATTATTTATTTGTTTTGAACCATCGTAAATAACTTCAAATGGATCTATAATAAAATATAAGCATATCGGGATTAAAAAGGGTGTCAAAAACAATACTATTTTAAAAATAAAACTCTTCATAATTAAGGCTAAAATTGGAAATAAATAAATTGTTGCTCAATACCTCCAAAATATAAAATAGCAAAGACAATTGCATAATACATAGTCCACCTTATTGATTTATGAAATTTAATACCTAATGCTGCAATTGCATATTGTTGCTCTCTGCCAAGCCATTCAATTAGAAAAAAAACTGGCAATAAAATAAATATCGACCTTCTAATTACCCCATCAAAATATGGCATAGAAAATAATGAATTTGAAAAAATATCTGAAATATAACTAAATGCGTGTTGAAGATTATCTGCGCGAAAGAAAATCCATGCTAAAACAGTTAATCCAAAAGTAATTCCCATTGAAAAAAACTCTTTTATTGATGGGAAATATTTTCCTTTTGCAATAATATCAAGGCTTATCCTATTTTTATTAAAAATTATTGACGGCATAATATAAATGGCATTAAGCAATCCCCACACAATAAAAGTCCAATTTGCACCATGCCAAAAACCACTGACTAAAAAAATTATCAGGGTATTTCTAATCTTAAGCCAAATACCGCCCTTACTTCCACCTAAGGGAATGTAAAGATAGTCTTTAAACCACGATGAAAGCGAAATATGCCAGCGTCTCCAAAATTCTGCAATATCTCTTGAAAAATATGGAAATGCAAAGTTTCGTAACAAATCTATTCCAAAAAGCCTCGCTGTACCTAAAGCAATATCGGAATATCCTGAAAAATCGCAATAAATCTGAAAAGTAAAAAACAAGGCTCCCAAAACAAGTGTGCTCCCTGGATAGTGTGATGAATTATTAAAAATAATATTTGCATATTCGGCGCAATTATCCGCAATAACAATTTTTTTAAATAATCCCCACAATATTTGGCGCAATCCATCTACAGCTTTTGAATAATCAAATTCTCTTTTTTTAAGAATTTGAGGTAATAGATGGGTTGCTCGTTCAATTGGCCCAGCAACTAATAGCGGAAAAAAACTAACAAAAACAGAATAGTCAATAAAGTTTTTTTCTGGTTTTATTTTATTTTTATATAAATCGATTACATATGATAAACCATGAAAAGTATAAAATGAAATGCCTACAGGCAAAATTACTTTTAAAGTAACCAAACTAGTTTTTATTCCCAATAGCGACAATCCATCGGCGAATGAAGTTGCAAAAAAATTATAATACTTAAAAACTCCAAGAAATCCTAAATTAACACAAATACTAATCCACAACCATATTCTCTTTTTTTTTATACTTGACGCTTCATAAATATTTATCCCTGTAAAATAATCTAATAAAGTAGAGAATATTAATAAAAACAAAAACCTCCAATCCCAACAGGCATAAAAGAAATAACTTGATACGAGCAGCAATATATTTTGAACCTTGAAATTTCCTTTTGTAGTAAACCAATAAAGAAAAAAAACTATCGGTAAAAAAATCGCAAAACTTATTGAATTAAAAAGCATAAATGTTTTCTAAATAAAATACAATTTTTCTCGAAGTTATAGTATTATATTACCTACTTGATACGAAAACCCCCGCAACAATAAGTAATATCCCAATCAATTTATAAATGGTAAATGTTTCATGAAACAGCAGTAATGAAAACAAAAATACCAATACAAAAGAAAGACTTTGAAACGGATAGGCATAACTTAATTCAAATTTGGTCATTGCTAACATCCAGCAAATACTAGAAAAGAATGCTGCAACAAAACCTGAAATAATCCAAATATCTAAATAATTATGTAATATAAAAGCAACTTTTGCCCACAACCCGGTTGGAGATTGTCCAACTAAATTCATGCGCCATTTTAAAATTAATTGCCCATAAACAGTAAAAAGAATTGTAAGAACTAAATATAAATATCCCATTTATTGTTTTAATTTATAACGATTAAAAATTGTATCTTCTTTTTGAAAACTATCGTCTTTAAAAATAAACAAACTAAATTCAAAGGGCATATAATCACTTCTTATAATAATATTTCTTGAATATTTGTATGCTATAGATAATATTTTTTCTGGGCTACTATGAAAAGTATGTTCTAATTGATAATCAACCTTATCTGATAAAAAATCAAAGGCCAATCCATCTTTACATACTTCCAGAGTTTTTATAATAACTGATTCAATAAATTCATAATTTTTATCATTACATATTTTATGATTAAATATTCCTGAAGAAACCGCATAATCATAATTTATTTCTGATTTAAAATCTAATATATTACTTTCTTCAAATGCTATATTATCTCCCTTATAGTGCTTTTTTGCTTCAATAATAAGGGCATCAACAATATCAATTCCAGTATACTTAAAATTATTCGTTTTTTGCGATAATGTTTTAATAAAATCACCAAAGCCACAACCAATATCTAAAACATGTTTATTTTCGAAAGTATATTGAGATGAAAGAATATCAAAGCGAATATCTTGTTTCCCTTTATCCCAACCTAAAGATTTTGGTGAGTATCCAAATTCATTATATCGTTTTGTATATCTATCAACAACATTGTCAATATCTTTTTTAGAAAAACTCATACCATTAAAAATTAAGAAAGTTTTCAAGGTTTCTATATGCAATATTTTCAGATTTTTCTATGTTCAACTTTTCTGAAAACATATTAAATCTATCCCGAAGGTCTTTAACAGAAAACTGTGGATTATCTGAACCCACACATATTCTCCTATCAAAACTATTAAATGCAAACTGAATATCGATATCAAGGGAACTTTCTTTATATTTACATAAAGTAAAAGAAAGATCAACTAAAATATTTGGGAATGCTCTTGCTATTTCAATAACTTCAAGTAAACGAACCGAACCTGAATGCAACAAAATAATTTTTTCATCCGGTATTTTAAGCAATAATTTTAGTAAATTATCAAGATTATTATAAATAATATTTTCATGCTTTTCGTAGAAATAAGTACAGAGCAAAACAACTAGATTTTCTTTATTTGCGGCTTTTATAATTTCTGGTAATAAAGGGTGCAATAAATTAAAATTTCCAATTCTAGGATGTAGCTTAATCCCTCTATACTTTTTAATTTTCAGATTTTTTAATTTTGAAATTATAGCAGATAAATTACGGTTTTCATGAACTTCAAAAAAAGCAATTGGTAACAATTTATCAGATTTTGACAATACGAATTCACTATATTGAGCCTCACTGTATCCTCCAATAGTGTTCATTCCAACGGCAAAAGCATTACAAATATTATTAGCCTTCATTTCATTCAACAAATTATCAATATTGCTCTTTTGTGGATAACTAGGCAATATCCAATCTCCGTTTATTGTTGGATGGGTTAGACTATCAAAGATAGGAATATTATTCATAGTGAATTACTACGGTTTCTATAACTTTCTGAATAATA
>JAVHRJ010000373.1:0-14214 GCA_036171595.1 Bacteroidales bacterium | reverse complement strand
AAATCTTTTTTCCCAATATTTTTTTGTCCAATTGTATTAAATGGGCAATGGTCGGTTGAAATAAATTGTACAGTTTTATTTTTTATTGCTTTCCATAGTGCATTTTGGTCTGTCTTTTTTCGAATAGGCGGACTAATAACATATTTCAGAGAATTGGGGTATGGCTTATTGTAAACTGTATCGTTCAATAATAAATATTGAGGACAAGTTTCTGAAAAAACAGCAACTCCATTTTTTTGTGCTTGTTCAATTATTTCTACAGATTCTTTGGTAGAAGTGTGGACAATATATACAATACATTTTGTTTTTTTTGCGAGTGCAACTACATGCTTAACCGATTCGGATTCAACATAATTTGGACGAGATAATGCGTGATATTTAGGACTAGTATTTTTATTTAAAATAAATTTATTTTGAAGATTTAATATTTCGTCGCCAAGTTCACAATGTACTGTTACAACAACGTGCAGTTTTGATGCAATTTGCATTATTTTATCTAAATCTTTTTCATCAATCCCAATTGTTCCTTTATAAGCTAAATAAGTTTTAAAAGAGGTAATACCATATTCGTTTACACAGGTTTCCATCTCTTTTGCTGTATTCTTATTCCACGAAGTAATACCCATGTGAAAACCGTAATCGATTTTTGAGTTTTTTGCAACTTTTAATCTTTTTTCAAAAGCTGAAATCAGTGTTTCTTTATTTGTGGGTGTTACAAAATCGATTATAGATGTTGTTCCGCCATAAATTGCAGCAATACTCCCTGTCTCAAAATTGTCGGATGATGGACCAGCTGGAGTTGGTAAATCGAGGTGAACATGTGCATCAATACCGCCTGGAAAAATATATTTACCTTTTGCATTAATTGTTGTTGTGTTATTTGTTATTTTAAGTTTTTTACCAATATCGACAATTTTATTCTTGTTAATTAAAATATCAATAACCTCTGTTTTTGTTGAAGTTACTACTGTGCCATTTGTTATAAGAATGCTCATAAAATAAATGAATATTTTGTCATTCTGAACGATTAGTGAAGAATCTATTTGTATTAATGAATATTAGATGTTTCTATTACGCTCAATATGATATTTGTTAATGTTTTTATTTAAGTTTAATTTCATATAATCCATAAGTGTTTTCTGTAAAATCAAGTTTTTTTAAATATTTTACATACTTGCCACTTGATGCAGGTGCTACAACTTTAGTAAACCCAGTTCCAATAAATCTGTTTTTCACTCTGTTAAAAATGTATTTTCCGTTTTTAAAGTCGCGATATTCTGGAATTACATAATCTAATCCTATTTTTAGTATGTTATTATCTTCTCGATGAGCCAAAAATATTCCAGCTACCGACATATTTCTTAAAATAAAAAAACTAATAGTATTCATTTCTGGTTTATAAGTAAATCCTGGAAAAAAGTTTTGAATATCGTTATTATAAAACTCTAAAAATCGTATTAAATATCTGTTTTCTGGTCTTACTTCTAACGTCTCAAATATTTCTTTTTTTGAATAAATATTGTATAAATAATATATATCAACGCAAACAATAAATCCATTTAAAATACCTACAGGTATTGCTCCAATAACAAAGCCATAGGTTGAAAAAGTTGTTGCTCCAATTAAATTAATCCATCGGAATTTTACGATGGAGTTCATTGTCATTGAAGCTGCAATAATTATTGATGCAATATAACCTATAATTTGTAAAAAGGGAATTTCCATTTATTTAGAATGTAATTTATTTATTCATTTTATCCCAAAGTTTTATTGATAGTATTTGAGAGTTTCTAAGTATTTCATTTTCATTTACAGTAGTAATTTGTTTGTTTTTTACAATTAATTTACCATTTGCTATAACATATTGCACATGTTTTGCCTCTAATCCAAAAAGAAAATGTCCTAAAAAATTATTTTGATTAAATTCGGTAGGGGAGTCGTAATCAAGAATAACTAGATTGTTGTCACTGTCACCTGAAAAATTATTTATATTTAAATATTTGTTAGCATTTCTAAACCGATTATATATACCTGCATAATCAATATTGTCGAACCCTTGCCCAACATAGAAGGCCGATTTTGATGAACGTAACATGTCGCTGTGCATTCCATCGGTTCCAAGCATAATGTTATCTCCTAAACCTCGCGAATTAAAATAACCTACATTATTGTTTAAATTGCTTTCACTATTTTGAACAACCCATGCGTTAGAATTTTTAATTATTCCTTTTTCATTTTCGTTTAAGTGGAGGCAATGACCTAAAATTGTTTTTGAAGATGTTAATCCTCCTAAATCATTTATCCGTTCTATTACTCTTTTGTTGTAATTTGTTATACAATGTTCTTGATCGTATTTATCTTCTGCTACATGAATATGTATTCCTGAATTATATTTTTCAGAAAGTTTAATTGCTTTTTTAAGTGTTTCATCAGAAACTGTGAAAGATGCATGTAATCCTACCAATCCTTGTTTATTCTTCAAGTAATTTTCAGTTTCATGAAGTCCTTTTTCTGCAATCTCTATTCCGTCTCTGTCTGAAATTTCGTAACAAAGTAAATGTGAAATACCAACTTTTTCGAATGCTTTTGCAATTATTTCTAATGAACCTTCAACTGCAAATGGTGAAGCGTGATGATCGATAACGAATGTTGTTCCACTTTTAGCACAAGCAATAGCTGTTGTTAATGCACTTGCTTCAATCATGTCTTTATCTAAACATTTATCTAGTGTCCACCAAACGTATTTTAATATTTCGTAAAAATTTTCAGGATTCTTTTTTGGTGCACCCATTCCTCTTGCAAGTGCCGAATAAATATGGTGATGACCGCATACAAAAGACTTTGTAACATATTTGCCTGTGCAATCAATTATTTCTTCGTTTGTGTTTGTAGGAATTTCGCTTATAAATTCAAACCCATTATTAACGCCTTCATTAACTTTTAAATTAGCTTTCCTAAATTCTAAAGTTTGCCAGTCAATATAGTTTGCGTTTGTTAAGTAAATTGACATAATTGATTTTTTATTGTAAAATGTTATTTTATTTACTTTTCTTTTTTCTTTTTATTGGTAATGAATATCTTCTAATTCCATCAAAATCGCATAGCGCATTTGCAACAGCCGCTGCAGTTGGTACTAAACCGATTTCGCCTAACCCTTTTGCACCATAAGGACCAATTGGGTCGTGAACTTCAACTCCAATTACTTTAATATTGGGCATGTCTTTAGCACGCATAATTTGTAAATCGCGAATTTTATCAGAGATTAAAAATCCGTCTTTCATTGGTAAATCTTCTGTTAGTGCATAGCCTAAACCCATTGCAACTGCTCCTTCAACTTGCCCTTCAAACATTAATGGATTCATTATTTTACCAGCATCATGTGCTGCATAAACAGTATCAATTTCGCCCTTTTCATTTAATACGACTAACTGACTTGCATATCCATAAGAGTAATGTGTTATAATTTCTTTTACATCGGCTCCGGGTTTAGTAGTCCAATCGCAAGTGTAATTTCCAAAATACTTTTTACCAACAAGTTTCGAAAGATTATTTTTATTTAAATCTTCTACAATTTGTTTTGAGGCATCAATAATAGCATTTCCAAGTAATGCAGTTGCTCTAGATGAAGTTGTCATGCCTGTTGTTATATTTGATGATGTGTCAACAACAACTTCAATAAAGTTTGGGTTAATACCTGTTTCTTCGCATAAAGTTTGAATAGCCATGTTGTGAATGCCTTGGCCCATTTCTGTCCAACCATGTTGCAAAATAATATGTTCAGAAGAAATAATTTCAATAATTACATCGCTCGAATCAATCATTCCATTTCCAACTCCAGAATTTTTAATTCCGCATGCTAATCCTTTAAATTTAGCCTTATCGTAAAATGGTTTTATTGCAAGAAGTGTTTCTCTAATTCCAACACCATTTTTTATTATATGACCAGTAGCAGTCATTTTGCCATTTGTTAGCGCATTATCGTATCTAAATTTCCAGCGATCAAAATTTCCTTGTTTGCATAGCTCGTCAATACAGCCTTCTAATGCAAAACAAACTTGATTTGCACCAAAGCCGCGCATAGCACCGCTAGGGATGTTGTTAGTGTAAACAGTTTTTGCTTGTAAATTAACACATGGCACATAATAACCGCCAGTAGCATGCCCTGCAACTCTTTCCATTACTTTTGTTCCAACTGAAGCATAAGCTCCAGAATCTCCAACTGACATAAGTTTTACAGCAGTAAGCATTCCGTTTTTATCGCAACCAATTTCAATATCCATAAAAACAGGGTGCCGTTTTGGGTGCATTCTAAATGATTCTTCGCGTGAAAGTACTAATTTTACTGGTTTTTGTAAAACCCATGAGAAAAGTGCAGTATGTCCTTGTACTGTTAAGTCCTCTTTTCCACCAAATCCACCACCTGTTGGGATTAATGTTATATTTATTTTTTCTATAGGAATATTAAGTAATTTTGCAATTTGTTTTCTGTCTTCGTAAATTCCTTGACCATTAGTAAATAATCTAATACCTCCATTTTCAGGTACTCCTACAGCACCTTCGGTTTCAATAAAAGCATGTTCAATTCGTTGAGTATTATAAGTCCCTTTTGAAATAAAATCAGAGTTTTCAAGTGTTTCATCGGCATTTCCACCTCTGTTTACGATACAATTTTCTAATAAATTTTCAATGTTTTTATGAACTTGAGGTGAGTTTTTGCTTAATGCTAAAAATGGGTCGGTAACTGGTTCCAGCACTTCATATTCAACTTTAATTAAGCTTATCGCTTTTATGGCAATTTCTTTAGTCTCTGCAACTACACCAGCTAAAACATCGCCAATGTAATTTGTTGTTTCACCCTCATCTATCATTAGTGGCCAATCTTGAAAAATTAAACCAATAACTTTATCGCCAGGTATGTTTTTAGAGTTAAATATTTTAATTACTCCTTTTAAATTTAGTGCCTCAGAAATATCAATTTTTAAAATTTTTGCACGGGGAAAATCGCTGAATTTTAATGCTCCGTGAAGCATTCCATCAAAATGTAAGTCGTTTACAAATTTACGTTCGCCAATAGCTGTTTCATAAGCTTGATATTTTGGAAATGATTTTCCTACTTTTCCTGAAGTCTCAGAATATTCAATTGTTGTGTTATTTGTTATAGATTTTGCTGCTAATTCAATAGCTTCTATAATTTTTGCATAGCCAGTACAGCGGCATAAGTTCAGGGTTAATGCTTTTTTTATTTCTTCTTTTGATGGATTGGGGTTCTTTTGAAGTAGTATTTTTGTACGCATTAAAAAACCTGGTGTACAAAATCCACATTGAACCGCACCTTTTTCAACAAAAGATTTTCCCAATACTTGTTTAATTGGTTCGGGCACCCCTTCCATTGTTGTTATTTTAGCTCCGTTAAGATTGCTTAATTGTGTGTTGCATGCTAATTTTGCTTCGCCGTTTATTTCAACCATACAAGCACCACAGGCAGCTTGGCCAGAGCACCCATCTTTTACTGAAGTAATTTTTAATTCATTCCGTAAAAATTTTAACAACGTTAATTCAGGGTTCCCGTTGTAATTAATTTGCTCGTTGTTAAGAATGAAATTAATCATAATATAAACATTAGGTACTATAAATGTAAAAATTTCTCAATATCATATATCGAAGGATTTACTGGAGCTGGGATATTAATAACAGATTGCACAGCATTTAAATCTTTTAATCCGCTTCCAGTTAAAAGAACAATATTTTTACTGTTTTTGTTAATTTTATTGTTTTTAAAATAATTTAAAAATCCTGCAAATGCCGTTGCTGCAGCTGGTTCAGTAAAAATTCCAGTATTACTGCTTAATGTTTTTGAAGCTGAAATTATTTCTTCATCAGTAATTAAAATGGCTTCTCCTTTAAAGTTTTGCATGTATTTTTTTGTCATTAAGTAATTTCTTGGAATATCAACTGAAATTGAATCAGCAATAGTTTTGCTCGGTGTTATAACAAATCTAGTGTTGTTAATGTTATTTACAATATTGCTACTTCCAAAAGCTTGAACAGCTATAATAGTTGGTATTTTTTTTATTATGCCCAGCATTAATAAATCTTCAAAACCTTTGTAAACGCCTGAAATTATTACTCCATCACCAACAGGAACAAAAATTCTATCTGGTAAAGTTTGATTTAACTGTGAGTATAATTCAAATGAAACGGTTTTTTTCCCTTCAATAGTTAGTGGATTGAAAGCTGTATTTCGATTATACCACCCATATTTTTTTGTAATTTCAATACTTAATTCAAAAGCTGTATCATAATTTCCATTAACAGGTACTATTTGTGCACCATACATCATAATTTGAGTTAGCTTTGCCTTGGGTGCTGTTGCTGGAACAAATATTATTGCTCTTTGTTTTTGTGCAGCACAAATTCCAGCTAAAGAAGAACCTGCATTACCTGTTGATGCAGCAATAATTGTATCTATATTATTTTCTTTTGCATAAGCCGAAACAATTGCTGACGCTCTATCTTTAAATGAAAATGTTGGATTCTGAGAGTCGTCCTTTAAAAAAAGTTGAAAATTCAATAAATTGTTATATAATGTTGTAACATTATACAGTGGGGTATTTCCAACTTTTAAAAATGGCAGACTTTCTAATGATTTAATTGGAAGAATGTCAATAAATCCGGTGTTTTCTAATTTCTTAAATAAATTAATGCCCTTGTTTGTGTCTTCACAAACAAGCGACATTTTTGCTTTAATCTTTGAAAAATTATACTCCGTTTTTAAAACTCCCTGTGGTGGCTGCGAAATTTCGTTTTTGTTTTCACAATCACTGCATAAATATTCAACTTTTGTTGAATTAATTATTTTACCACAATCAATACAGGAAAAATGGAATTTGTTATTCATAGCTATAAGTGTTAATAAATAGCAGAATTATAAATTCTTCAGAACTCCAGTTTCTTCGTTAAATTCATTTATCATTTCATCAAGTTTAATGTCTTGATGGAAGATTTGATTCCAAATTTCTCTGTCGTACCATAACTGATTTAAATCTTCAACCTCTTTTGCTTGTTGTTCAACCCAAGTAAAATATTTTAAATTATGAATCATTTTTCTATCGTTATACGTCAATTCTTTTAAGTAATCGGATTTAGTTCCTAAAAGACATTTTTCAAAATCTTTTATTGCCTGAGTATTTGAATATTTACCTTTTTCATTGGTTAATTCTTCAAGACGAGATTTATACATGCCTGCTGAGTCTGTAGCAATTGTCATTATTATATCGTCAGAATTCATTTCAAATTGTTTTGCCGTTTTAATTGCTGATAACATGTTTGAAATGCCTGATATACCTAACATTTCAAGAGAATTAATTGTTTCTTGAGTAACTCCAATTGATTTTAAATATAATTTTCCTTCATTTTCGTTAAATAGTCTAAAAATTCTCATGCAATCCTCATCATCAATTGCAACAACTACATCTGTATTTTTAACATTATGCACCCATGGTACATGCTTGTCTCCAATTCCTTCAATTCTATGTCCACCAAACCCATTCATTAATAATGTAGGACATTGAAGAGCTTCTGAGGCGGCAATTTTAATATGAGGGTGTTTTGTTCTTAGATAGTCGCCAGCAGCTATTGTGCCTGCAGAACCTGTTGCTGAAATATATCCTGCTAAATTACTATTTGAGTTTTTCAATTTGTTATAAACTTCTTCAAGAGCATAACCGGTTACATTATAATGCCAAGTAGGATTACCAAATTCGTCGAATTGATTAAAAATAATACAATCTTTTCTGTTTTTTCTAATATCCCAACATGCATCATAAATTTCTTTAACATTAGATTCGCAACCATGAGTGGCAATAACTTCAGCTCCAATTTCTTTAAGCCAATCAAATCGTTCTTTACTCATTTCTTCAGGTAAAATGGCAACTGCAGTACATCCCATAATTTCAGAGTCGAATGCACCACCACGACAGTAATTCCCAGTTGAAGGCCATACAGCTTTATTAAATGTAGGGTCGAATTCTCCAGAAATTATTCTTGGTGCTAGACAACCATAAGCTGCACCTACTTTGTGAGCTCCAGTTGGGAACCATTTCCCAATTATTAATACAATTCTTGCATCAACACCGCTTATTAATTTGGGTATTTCAATATAGTTTACTCCACCATATAAACCACCTTTTTCTTTTGGCTCGTTATGCCAATTTATACGAAAAAGATTTAATGGATTTAGTTCCCATAACCCAATGTTTTTTAATTTGTCTTTAATTTTCTCTGGAATTAATTTAGGGTCTCTCATTTGAGCAAATGTTGGGAGAATGATTTTTTTTTCGCGAAAACGTTCAATAGCTTTATTTCTAACGTCTTTGTTTACAATTTTATTTTCAATTTTTATCATATTAAAAAATTTAATTTTTTATTTAAACACAAAAGTAATTATTTATAATTTCTATTTATAAATAAATTTAAAATATCAACATGTTTTTAAATATCTTATATTTGCATAAAAATATAATTATGAAAAATAAAATATTGTTGTTTTTTCTTTTATTGTCTGCATTTTATGGCTTTTCGCAAGATGAAAATTATTCTCAAACTAAGAAAAGTATTTACATTTACACTATAGAAAATATTGATAGTCACGATAAACTTGATAATTTAAAGACTGATGTGGAAAAAATTAAAGGGATATCTGATATTAAATTTATTTGTAAGTGGGAAACTGGCAAAGGTCAATTAATATTCACATATAGTGAGAATATTTCTGGCAATGAAAATATCGAAAATGTCGATATGGTTGTTATTAAACAACTTATTTTAAAAAACAATTTAATTTTTGCCGATTTTAAAGTAAAGTAAAATGAAAAAAATTATTTTTATATTATTTTGTTTTGTGATAACAAATAGTTATGCACAATCTGATGGATGTTCTGCTGCTACTGTTATCCCTGTTACTGCTAATTGTTCGTTTCCTACTAGTGGGACAACAGTTGGTGCTACTCAAACAATTGCTGGTTGTGTTGGAACAGCAGATGATGATGTATGGTATCAATTTACTGCAACTGCAACTAGTCAAATGATTACTGTTGTTCCTTCTGCAGGAATGGATCCTGTTGTTCAATTGTTTTCTGGGATATGTTCTTCATTAAATTCTGTTAGTTGTATGGATAATGGTATGACTGGTGAAACAGAAACTATTTATGCAAATGGATTGACAATAGGAAATGTATATACAATAAGAGTTTATCATTATTTTGCAGGATATGGAAGTGGAACTTTTACTATTTGTGTGACAACTGCACCAACTCCACCATCAAATGATAATTGTGTAAATGCTACTTTGTTAAATGTTAACACATCGTGCAGTTATACGAATTCTACTTCGGTAGGAGCAACACAATCGCAAGTAGGTTGTGCGGGAACAGCCGATGATGATGTTTGGTTTAAGTTTGTTGCTACTAATTCGGTTCAAACAATTACAGTTGACCCTTCTGTAAGCATGGATGCAGTTATTGAATTGTTTTCGGGCACTTGTTCTGGATTAACTTCAATAACATGCATGGATAATGGTTTTACCGACGGTAATGAAGTAATAAATGCAGTCGGATTAATACCCGGAAGTACATATTATGTAAGAGTATATGATTATTATACAAGTACTGGAGGGGCACCATTTCAAATTTGTATTGTGGGAGCAGCAACTCCAACTCCTTCTAACGACGAACCATGCAGTGCAATTGCTTTACCTCAATTAACTTCATCTTGTAATTTTTTGAATTTTACTACAGTTGGTGCAACCACATCTGTTGGAGCTCCAACGCCAGCTTCATGTTCTGGTGGTTCTGCACCACAACAAGGGGGATTTAATAATGCTCCTCAACCAAAAGATGTTTGGTTTGCAATAACTGTCCCATTAAGTGGAATTGTTAGCATTACAGCTCAGCCTGCTTATGGCATTTCTGATGGGGTTATGGCATTGTATTCGGGAACATGTTCTTCATTAACTCAAATTTCTTGTTCCGATGATTATAATTATCCAGGTTCGGCTAATGATTATAAACCATTTATTTTGGCTTCTGGTTTAACACCTGGTTCAACAGTATATTTGAGATATTGGGCATTTAATGGTAATACTACTAATATATTCGGGATTTGCGTTTCAACTCCAGAAAACGACAATTGTGGAAATTCGTTATATATATGCGATTTAAATGGATACACTGGCACAACAAGTGCTGCATATTCTATAGATAGACCATGTAATATGCGAGGAAATGCAGAAACTGTTACTACATATATTTATACTCCAGGAACATGTCAGGGCGGGATTTTTGGTGCTGGTGGCTCGTGGGGAAGTGGTGCTCCTGCTTGCGATGTCCAAATAAATAATAATTCTTGGATTCGATTTACTGCTTCAAATACAACTGCAACTTTAAATGTTAACATTTATAATTGTTTTATTGGAAATTACCCATCAGGTGGAATACAAATGCAAATGTTTTCATCTAATGGTTCTTGTTGTAATTTTACTCCAGTTTCTGATTTTAAAGAAGGTTCATCATCATTAAATATTACGGCAAATAACTTAATAATTGGCAACGATTATTATTTAATGATTGATGGTTTTGCAGGAGATATTTGTAGTTATTCTATTACGGCTAGTGCTGGCGTTCAATTTACAAATATAACAACATCTTCAACCTCAATTTGCATAGGACAAACTATCGTTTTACATGGACCTGATGGTGCTTCTAGCTATTTATGGTCAAATGGACAAACAACTCAAGATATTATAGTAACGCCAGCGTATAGTCAAACATATTCTTTAGAAGTTGCCGGTGTTTGTGGTGATAGGCAAACATTAAGTTTATTAATTACTGTAAATAACTTACCTACAGCATCAATAAGTCCAGCTACATCAACAATCTGCAATGGACAAAGTGCAACATTAACAGCCTCAGGTGGATCAATTTACTCTTGGAGTAACTTGGCAACAACTGCTTCAATAACAGTTAGTCCAGCTTCTACAACAACATACGTTGTAACTGTAACAAGTGCTGCTGGCTGTACTTCTGTAGCTACAAGAACTGTAACGGTAAATTCTAATCCAACTGCAACATCTTCGAATACAGGTCCATATTGTGTTGGTAGTAACATCCAATTAAATTCAACTGGTGGAACTTCATATAATTGGTCTGGACCAAATAGTTTTGCAAGTAATGTGCAAAATCCATTAATAGGAAATTCAACTTCGGCAATGGCTGGGACTTATTCTGTAACAGTAACAAATGCAAATGGTTGTAGTGCTATATCTACAACAAATGTAACTGTGAACAATAACCCAACTGCTTTGGCTTCTAATACTGGGCCTTATTGTGCTGGGAACACTATTCAATTAAATTCATCGGGTGGAACATCGTATAGTTGGTCAGGACCTTCGGGATATACAAGTAATTCACAAAATCCTACTCGTCCTGGCTCTACTTCTGCAATGGCTGGAACATATAACGTTACTGTAACAAATGCTAGTGGATGCACATCTACTGCAACAACTACTGTAATAGTAAATTCAAATCCAACAGGAACAGCATCTAATGCTGGTCCATATTGTGTGGGTTCAACAATACAATTAAATTCAAATGGTGGAAGTAATTATAGTTGGTCTGGGCCTTTAGCTTTTTCAAGTAGCACACAAAATCCAAGTTTGCCAAATTCAACAACATCAATGAGTGGAACATATACCGTTACAATAACAAATAGTAATGGATGTTCTTCTACTGCATCAACAACTGTTACAGTAAATTCAAATCCAATAGCAAATGCAGGTTCCGATGTGTCAATTTCAAATGGTACATCTACAAATTTAAGTGGAAGTGCCTCTGGTGGAAGTGGAAATTATACTTTTACATGGAGTCCTGCTGTTTCATTAGTAAATGCTAATATGCAAAATCCACAAACTGTTAATTTAACAACAACTACTGTTTTTACTGTAACGGTAACAGATAATAATACTGGCTGCACATCAACAGACCAAGTTGTTATTACTGTAACTGGTGGTCCATTAACTTTAAATGCAACAACTAATAATTCTGCAACATGTTCTGGGCAATCAACTCAATTAAATGCTATAGCATCTGGTGGAACTGGAAATTATACATATACGTGGAGTTCTAATCCAGCTGGTTTTAGTTCAACTTTATCGAACCCAAATGTTTCGCCTATTGTTACAACAACATATTATGTAACAGTAAATGATGGGTTTAACACATCAAATAGCAATGTGATTGTTACCGTAAATCCGAATCCAACAGCTGTGGCTTCAAATACTGGTCCTTATTGTGAGGGTGGAAATATTGTACTAAGTTCATCAGGAGGCACTACATATAGTTGGAGTTCACCTGATGGGTGGAACAGTTCGTCTCAAAATCCAACAAGACCTACCGCATCTTTATTGATGGCAGGTACTTATACTGTTACTGTTACTAATTCTTATGGTTGTACTTCAATTGCAACCACTCAAGTGATTGTAAATTCTAATCCTGTTGCAGTTGTTACTAATAGTGGCCCTTATTGTGCAGGAGAAACAATTCAACTTAATTCATCTGGAGGTAACGCATACACTTGGTCTGGACCGTTAGGTTGGACTTCTACTTCTCAAAATCCAACTTATATTAATTCAACAAGTGCAATGAGTGGTACATATAATGTTACGGTTACTAATGTTAGTGGTTGTACTTCAATAAATTCTACAATTGTAACTGTAAATAATAATCCAATTGTTGATGCAGGCAATAACGTTACAATAACATTTGGCACAAATACAACTTTTAACTCATTAGTTTCGGGTGGAAGCGGAAATTATACGTTTTTATGGAGTCCAGATTCATTGTTAATTAATTCTAATATTCAAAATCCTACAACAATTAATCTTACTTCAAATACTACATTTTCATTAACAGCTACAGATGTAGCAACAGGTTGTTATTCGACCGATAATGTAAATGTAACAATATCAGGAAACCCTTTAGTTGTTTTGCCAACTTCTACTTTTAATGCTATTTGTGATGGGCAATCAATTACTTTATCAGCAAATGCAAGCGGTGGCACTGGGAATTATACTTATACATGGGGTTCAATTCCTAATGGTTTTAGTTCAACTTTATCGAATCCAAATGTTTCGCCCATTGTTACAACAACATATTATGTAACAGTAAATGACGGATTTAATAATTCGACTTCTAGTGTAAGTGTTACTGTAAATCCTACACCAATTGCAACAGCATCGAATACTGGTTCTTATTGCGAAACAGAAACTGTTCAATTAAATGCAACAGGTGGCACAAATTATGTATGGACCGGACCATTAAATTTTACAAGTAACGTGCAAAATCCTCAAATTGATAGCTCATTGGTAAGCATGAGTGGAACATACTTTGTAACCGTTTCGAATGCTTATTTATGTACATCTGTTGCCAATACTACTGTAATTGTTAATTTAAAACCTTTAGCTACTGTTACAAGTAATGCTCCATATTGTTTTGGCGATACAATCAAATTATTTGTTAATGCTTCTGAGAATTATATTTGGAGTGGTCCTAATAGTTTTAGCAGTAACGTGCAAAATCCAGAAATTATTAATTCCTCTGATATAAATAGTGGAACATATTATGTTGTTGTAACAAATAATTATGGGTGTTCAAATTCTTCTCAAATTAACGTTATTTATCCTACTGCCATTATTATTTCTGGAATTGCGACAATTGACCAATTAAATCATTTAGGACAAATAGATATTTCGGTTTCTGGTGGAGCAAATTCATATATTTATAATTGGTCAAATGGATATCAAACTGAAGATATTAATAATTTAATATCTGGTAATTATATTGTTACAATTACCGATTCTACACAATGTTATTCAATTGCTGAATATGAAATTGATATACCATTAATAATTCCAAGTGTTATAACACCTAATAATGATGGAACTAATGATAATTTTGAAATTACGAATATTAATGCATATAAAAATATAGAAATCGAGATATTTGACCGTTGGGGCGATAAGATATTTATTTTTAAAGGGACAGGTGTTCAATATTACGACTCATCTAACAGATGGAACGGGAAATACAAAGGAAAAGACTTGCCAATGGGCTCTTATATGTACATTGTTAAATTAGATGATATAGAACCAATATCTGGTGT